>PIVQ01000179.1 GCA_003354055.1 Desulfobacteraceae bacterium
CATTGACCAGCATATATGGTGTAGAAATTATATTCTAAATTCAGAAACTCGTGGATTTGTACTGAATAATGGGGCAGCAGGGATATGTTATCCATGGATATCATAGGGCAAAAGGAATAATTCGGTTACCAACAACCGCCGGCATTGTCCACAAAAAAATAATGATCATCTGATAATTATCAAAATATATTGCTTTTATAGAAAGTATGATAATGGTATAATTACTTTTTAATTCAACTTAAGGTTCTCTGAATGAAAAAAACTGCCGACCAGAAAAATTCAAAAACTAAAAAAAGACTGACCAAAAAAGATTTCCTGGTGCCTGCCAAGTCAAGAGCCAGCAATTCCAAGGCATTGGTCAAATCCGATCCCATCCAAAGTTATCTTAGAGAGATTAACCGTTATAAGCTGCTGACCCGGGAGCAGGAAGTGGAACTGGGCACGCGGATCCAGGAAGAAGAGGATCAGGAAGCTGCCTATATCATGACCACCTCCAACCTGCGGCTGGTGGTGAAAATTGCCCTGGAATTCCAGAGGATCTGGATGCAGAATCTTCTGGATCTGATCCAGGAGGGTAATATCGGCCTTGTTCAGGCTGTGAAAAAGTTTAATCCGTATAAAAATGTTAAGTTTTCCTATTATGCCTCGTTTTGGATCAAAGCCTATATCCTGAAGTTCATCATGGACAATTGGCGGATGGTGAAGATCGGGACCACCCAGGGGCAGAGAAAGCTGTTCTTCAGACTGAAAAAAGAAAAAGCCCGGCTCATTGAGCAGGGGTTTGATCCCAAACCCAAACTTCTTTCAGAACGCCTTGGCGTGTCTGAAAAAGAAGTGGTGGATATGGACCAGCGCCTGGCCAACTGGGACCTATCCCTGGATGAACCTCTGAAGAGTGATTCCAATACCGAGCGGATTGAGTTTATCAATGTGGAAACAGACTCATCCGAAGACCGGGTGGCGAAAAAAGAGATTGAAGATATTCTTCATACCAAGGTCGGTGAATTCAAAAAAACGTTGAATGACCGGGAACTGGATATTTTTGACCGCCGGATCTTTTCGGATTCACCCCAGACCCTCCAGCAAATAGGAGAGGTCTACTCCATTTCAAGGGAGCGGGTAAGGCAGATAGAAAATAATATCCTCAAAAAAATGAAAGCCTATTTTAAAAAAGACATGCCGGATTTTGACATGTACGACCATACTCAATAATAGTCCTACGTTCGACAAAAGGTGATGAGTTCATGAAAAACACCACTCTCTGCGTTCTGCTGCTGTTCATGTCGGTTATCCTGGGCTGTGTCCAGACAACAGGGACATCTCCTGCGGGGCAGGCGGGTTTCCCGGCCAACCCTGACGGCTCTGAGGCAGAAGATGACAAAAACCTGACTGCACAATTTTACTATTTAAAGGCCAGGCACCTGGCAAACAAAGGGGATTTGGCCCAAGCTGAAGCTGCCTTAAATGCTGCTGTTGAAAAGGATCCGTCCTCTTCATTTCTAAAACGGGAAATGATCCGCATCCTTCACAAACAGAAAAAAGCAGATCAGGCCCTTGCCATGGCTGAAGCCCTGGTTGATCAGGATCCGGATAATGTGGACAACCTTCTGATCCTGGTGCGGCTGAAAAAAGGGGATGAGTACGATGACGCTCTCTTAGATATTCTCAACCGGATACTGGAGTTGGATCCTGAAAGCCAGTCAACCTATCTGCGTCTGGGCAAGATATACATGGACACAGGCAAACCAGACGAAGCCCTGGAATTGTTTACCAAAATGGTCGAGATCTTTCCGGACTACTATGTGGCCCATTTCTACCTTGGAGAATCCCTTCTATTAAAAGGCCTGACAACCGAGGCTGAAGAGCAATTTTTAAAGACCATGGATCTGGAACCCGAACTTGTGGAACCCAGGTTCCGGCTCATTGATATCTACCAGACCACCACTCCCAAAAAAAATAGAAAAAAAATCCTTTCCACCTATGAGACCATTCTGGAACTGGAACCTGCCAACGACCGGGCCCTGTTCGAACTGGCCCTGTTTCATTACAAAAACAATGAGATGGAAAAGGCCGACCCCATATTTGCCCAGCTGGGCCAGACCCTGAAGGACAATCCCCGGCTGATCATGAGTGCCGTGGATACCTTTATCAGCCGGAAAAGGTATGAGGATGCCGTCATTGTGTTTACCCAGCTTCGCCAGGTGGATCCGGCCAACACCAACCTGAACTTTTTCTTAGGAATGGCCCATGAAGCTTTAGATCATATAGACAAGGCCATTGAGTTTTACCTTAAGGTCACCCCGGACCATCCCCAGTATAAAAAGACCATCCTGAGTATTGCCTTTTTATACAGGGACAAGGACAATACCCTTGAGGCCCTGCGCTTTCTTGAGCAGCACCATCAACAGAGCCCGGCGGACATTGATATCATCTCCTATCTGGCCTCTTTCTATGAAGAAGACGCGAAGTACGATACCGCCATGACACTGCTTCAGAAAGGGCTGAAACAGAGTCCGGACAACACCACTCTAATGTTCAAGCTGGGGGCGATCCAGGATAAGGCAGGCCTTCGCCAGGATTGCATCAAGACCATGAAAGCCCTGATCCGGACGGATCCCGCACATGCATCCGCCCTGAATTATCTGGGCTATACCTATGCGGAAATGGGCATTTATCTGGATGAAGCCCTTGATCTGGTCCAGCGGGCCCTTAAAATCAAGCCTGACGACGGATATATCACAGACAGCCTGGGATGGGTCTATTTTCAAAAGCAGGACTATGAACAGGCCGTATTCTATCTTGAAAAGGCCGCTGAAATATCCAAATTCGAAACCATCATTGCCGCCCATCTGGCAGAGGCCTATGTCAAAACCGGACAACAGACCAAGGCCCTGGCCACCTACAAGCGAGCCCTGGCCAATGCCAGCGACGATCAACAGGACCAGATCAAAGAAATAAAAGAAAAGATCAAAACACTGAAAGATCAAGGCCATGGTGAACAATAGGCCCGTATTTCTTCTCCCTGCCCTGATCTTTGCCATGATGACGCTTATGGCAGGCTGTGTCTCAGTCACGCCCAGTACAGATCCGGTTAAGAACAAAAAAACTGCGGCTGTGGTTAAAGAGGCCCGCGATTGGAATCAGGAGATCACCACCAGTAAAGGAACGGGCTGGATGGTTTTGGATACGGGTCTTCAGCGCCAGCGGTTTAAAGTGGCATGGGCCGCCCAGAGCCCAAACCGCCTAAGGCTGACCTTACTCCTGTCCGGCCATCCCGTTGAAACCATTGCCGCTTCAGGAGACTGGGTGACCTTTATCTCCCACACCGGCAAACATGCGCCCCACTCAGCCGTGTCCGTGGATCCGGATCTTACTCCCTATATCAATATTCCGGTGAGACTGTCTGAGATGATTGCCATCCTTCTGGGACAGATCCCGGTCCGCCCCTTTGACCGTGCCTGGGTATCCCCGGATGATCCGAATACAATCCAGACCTCAAAATATTTTTCCGGCACCATCCAGTCCCTTGTGGTCAATGACCATGGCCGGGTGATCCGGTATCGGCTGACAGACACCGACAATACCCTGATCTACTATGTCGCCTATAAAAAATTCCGGGAGAAAAACGGCTTTGTCGTGCCCACAGCCCTCACCATCGGGGACAGGTCCGGCCGAACCCTTGATATTACCCTGTCCGGCATGGTTCCCAATGCGCCTGTAAAAGAGTCTGTATTCAGGTTGACAGGGGCCGGATCGTGACCATTATCTAAGAGGATTTGAATTAACTTAAGATTCTCTAAAGGAGAAAACAAAAATATCATGATTCATGAAAACGTAGACAACGCAAAACAAAGCAAAGGCTGTCCCTCCCAGGGCGGCGGCGACATGGCCCAAAAACAAAAAGAACAGCAGGCAATGATCAAGGCCAACCTCGCCAAGATCAAACATAAAATATTCGTCCTTTCCGGTAAAGGCGGTGTGGGTAAAAGCTCCATCTCTGCCAACCTGGCAGCAAGCCTGTCACAGAAAGGCTATAAAACAGGACTAATGGATGTGGATGTTCACGGTCCCTCCATTGCGCATATGTTCGGCATGACCGAACTTCTGGATATCTCCCCGGACCAGCAGCTGCTGATGCCCAAACAGATCAATGAAAATCTCAAGGTGGTATCGGTCCAGGCCCTGATGCAGGACAAGGACCAGGCCATCATCTGGAGAGGACCTGCCAAAACCGGTATGATCCAGCAGTTTGTGGGCGCGGTTGAATGGGGAGAGCTTGACTTTCTGGTCATTGACGCCCCTCCGGGAACCGGTGACGAACCCCTGACCGTTGTCCAGACCATTCCCGAAGCACTGGGCGTGATTGTGACCACCCCCCAGGAAGTGGCCCTGGCAGATATCAGAAAATCCATTTCCTTTTGCAAGACCGTTAAGATGAAAACCCTTGGTATTGTTGAAAACATGGCCGGATTCAAATGCCCTCATTGCAGCGAAAGCATTGACCTGTTCAAAAACGGCGGCGGTGAAAAAACAGCCAAGGAACAGGGTCTGAACTTTTTAGGATCCATTCCCTTTGATACCCGGGTGGTTTCTTCCGGCGACAAAGGCGTGCCTGTGATGCTTGAAGACGGTGAAAGCGAATTCACCCAGGCTTTTGCCACTGTTGTGGACAATATCATAGCCAAATTGTAGCGCTTTGGAATGAAGCCTGTACCAAATGCCAGGGCACTCAAGGCCCGTCTTGACCAGCAGGAAAAGGCGATCTTCAGTGCCCTGGCCTGTTTTTCCCATGCCGCTGTAAGGAGGCATGCAGAACCCTTTTCGACCACTGAGTACCGCCTGGCCTTTTCCACGGATGCAGACCGCATTCTCAACTCCATGGCCTATACCCGGTACTCGGATAAAACCCAGGTATTTTCCCTGATCAACAATGACCATCTGACCCACCGGGTCCTCCACGTCCAGATGGTCTCCAGGGTGGGCCGGACTATTGGCAGATATCTCGGGTTAAACACGGATTTGATAGAGGCGGCAAGCCTTGGACACGACATCGGCCATCCGCCCTTCGGCCATGACGGCGAACGTTTTTTATCAAAGTTGACCCGTGCCAACAACGCCGGCGCCTTTCATCATAATCTTCAAAGCATTCAATTTTTAGACAGCATTGAAAAAAAAGGGAAAGGATGGAACCTGAGCCTCCAGACCATGGATGCCATCCTCTGCCACAACGGCGAGGTCCACACCACCAGTTTGAAACCCGCCCCCAGAAAAAATTTTAACGATTTCGACCAAATGGTTGCCAAAATGAAAGCCAGCAGCCGGGCCGATGCCGTCCCCATGACGCAGGAAGGCTGCGTGGTCCGCATGGCAGATACCATCTCCTATATCGGCCGGGATCTGGAAGATGCCATCCGCCTGGGACTTGTGACCCGGGACCAGATGCCGGATACCTGCAAGCAATTGCTTGGTCAGACCCAGGGCACCATTGTCTTCAACCTTGTCACCGACTTGATTCAAACCAGCATTGACCAGGATGAAATCGGGTTCTCACCCCGGGTATCCCAGGCATTAAAAGAGCTGAAAGCCTTTAACTACAGACATATTTACAAAAACCCTGCCATAAAAAAACATCTCATGGGGATTGAAGGTATTTTCACCTATCTCTTTGACACCTATATGGCGGATCTAACCAAAGAGAACCGGGAATCCGTAATCTACTCGGAGTTCCTGGACGGCATGAAAGACCAATATGCAGACGCCCACAGCCCGGCTGAAATTGTCAGGGATTTTATCGCCGGCATGACCGATTCCTACATCATACGCCAAGCCCCGGACAATCTGAAACCTTCCACCATTGACCATGTTTAAGAACAGAGACACATATCGCAGCCATCACGGCAAACAGGGATTGAAAGGCTTTACCATCACGGTCAAGGAAACCAATCTGAACATCCAGGCCAAAACCGATAATTTGACGATGGCGGATCTCAAAGACCATGCCATACGGGCCGCCCTTAAATACCGGCAGTTCATTGAGGCCCATATTGGAAATCATCCGGAGTTTGCAACAAGCCTTACCCCCCTGCCCGATCCAGGCCCTGCCCCTGCCATTGTAACGGAGATGATCCATGCGGGTCAGATTGCAGGCGTCGGCCCCATGGCCGCCGTGGCCGGAGCCATGTCGGAATTTGTAGGCAAAGACCTGCTGAAATTTTCCGATGAAATTGTGGTGGAAAACGGAGGGGATGTCTTTGTCAAATCCAATTCAGATATGACCTTTACCATTTATGCGGGGGACTCCCCCCTGAGCATGAAAACCGGTATAAAGGTGGCGCAACGATCCGAGCCCTTTGCCATGTGTACCTCATCCGGCACCCTTGGCCATTCCACAAGCTTTGGCCGGGCAGATGCATCTTGCGTTTTAGCTCGTTCCTGTGCCGTGGCGGATGCTGCAGCCACGGCTCTGGGCAATCAGGTACAGACCCCGGCTGATATAGAGGCTGCCATAGCAAAAGGCAATGCCATGGACGGTGTCCGGGGCATTGTCATTATCGTAGGCAAGCAGATCGGACTTTGGGGGGATCTGCAACTGGTAAAAATTTAGTATAAAGTACCGACCTTATCCTCAACCGCAGTTACGATCTTCCCGCTACGCAGCAAGGCCTTTACCTTTGCAATATCAGCAGACAAAAACCGGTCTTCTTTCATATAATCGACTACCTCGCGGATGGTTTCATAGGCAACCATGGTACCGTCACCGGCCTTGAGGTTGGTAAACAGATCAATGCCCTGGGCACCGCAGAGCAGCTCAATGGCGACAACCTCTTCAACGTTATCCACAATATCACGGCATTTCCGGGCAGCCACAGCGCCCATGGACACATGGTCTTCCTTGTTGGCTGAGGTGGGGATGGAATCCACGGAGGCGGGATGGGCAATCACCTTGTTTTCAGACACCAGGGAAGCGGCTGCATACTGGGCAATCATGAAGCCGGAGTTAAGGCCTCCGTCCTCCACAAGGAATGCGGGCAGGCCGGAGAGCTGGGGGTTAACCAGACGTTCGATTCGGCGTTCGGAAATATTGGCCAGTTCGGCAATGGCAATCCCAAGGAAATCACAGGCCAGGGCCAGAGGCTGACCGTGGAAGTTGCCGCCGGATAAAAACTCACCGGACTCGGGAAAAATCAGCGGGTTTTCCGTGGAGGAGTTCATCTCAACTCGGATAACCCTGTCCACATAGGCGAAGGCATCCCAGGAAGCGCCGTGGACCTGGGGAGAGCACCTCAGGGAATAGGCATCCTGAACCTGAGAGCAGTCCTTATGGGAAGAGATAATCTCTGAATTATCCGTCATCTTGAGCATATTCTGGGCCGCCTTCATCTGGCCTATGTGGGGTCTTGTCCGGTGAATCCTGGGATCAAATGCGCTTCGGGTCCCCATAAGGGTTTCAAGGCTCATGGAGGCGGCGATATCCGCATGTTTACACAGGTTGAGGGCATCGTGAAGGGCCAGGCAGCCCAGGGCGATCATGAACTGTGTGCCGTTTATCAGGGCCAGACCTTCACCGGCTGCAAGTACCAAAGGGGAGATTTTTTTTAACGCCAAGGCTTCCGCGCCGGGCATCCTTTTTCCGTCAACAAAAGCCTCGCCTTCACCGATAAGAACCAAGGCGAGGTGGGCCATTGGGACAAGGTCTCCGGACGCACCGACAGACCCCTTTGCAGGCACTACCGGAATGATACCGGAATTGAGCATGTCTGCCAGCTTCTGTATGGTTTCAAGGCGCAGCCCTGAGTTTCCCCTGCAAAAATCATTGATGCGCAGGGCCATCATGGCCCGGACCACATCATCATCCATGGGGGCACCCATGCCGGCGGCATGGGAAAGAAGAATTTTTTTCTGAAGTTTTTTGGTGTCTTCATAGGAAATGGTCACATCGGACAGGGCGCCGAATCCAGTGGTCACCCCATAGATCCGCACCCCTTCTTTTACCCACTTGTCCACCAGGGCTCTGGCCTTGTTGATCCGTTCCTCGGATTCCACTGAAATGGCGGCGTCTACCCCGTTTCTGGCGATGGATACCAGCTCTTCCAGCTGGAAATTTTCCCCGTTCAATTTTATTGTATTTTCCATATCATCTCCCCCGGGTTTCCCCCATTGGTTATATTTTTATGCACTGTTAATGCACAGGTGCACTGTTAGTGCACGAATGCACTGGGACTATCCCCGTTTAAATTTTCCCTTAAGCGTATACCGGCTGCCCGGAGATACCAGACAGGAATAGGTGGCCACCCGGTCAAATGCCCAGGTCCGTCGCGTGAGACGGAGGCACGGCTCATCCGGTTTAACGTCCAGGCAGGTCCGCACGGAAGATTCCGGTACGATAGCCTCAATCACATGTTCAGCCTCCTGAACCGGCGCCACCTCCAGCAGATAATCGCTGGGGGTTATCTGTGTAAAGTCCTGCGCAAGATATTGAGGCGCCACAGCCGGATTGATGAACCGCTCTGAATACTGAACCGGAATGTCCCGATCCTTATGAAGCAGGATAGAATGAAACACCGGATCACCCGCTGCCAGGTCCATTTTTTCAGCTATCTCAGGAGTGGCGCCTTCCTGTTCCAGTACCAAAACCAATGCACTGTGAACCCCGCCCCATTCCTTGATCTCTGTTGAAATGCTTCGGATTTTCAAAAGGGCTGCCTCGGGTTTTGGCCGGGCCACAAAGGTACCAACCCCCTGGACCCTTAAAATCCGGCTCTCTTCGGTGAGTTCTTTCAAGGCCCGGTTGGCCGTCATTCTGGAGGCGTTAAAGGATCTGGCCAACTGGGTTTCGGACGGTACCCGATCGTCGGGTTTGAGTTTTCCGGATTCAATGTCACGAATTACGCTTTGCTTGATTCTTTCATACAGGGCAAAGGGCTGGTCGGGTTTTGCCATTCAGTTCATCTTTCATTATATTTTACCGGTTGATTAACCGGTGCTGTTAATTTTCTTGACTTCACTTCTATACTTGTATAGACAAGTAGTATAGAATCCTCGGTAAAATGTCAACACCATCTTAGGAGAAAACTGTGACCCAAGCAAAAAGCACTGATGGCAGCCGATACGCCGGCCCCTGTGATCTGATATTCACCAATGCCAACCTGGCCACCATGGCAGGCCTTGGCTACGGTACCATTAAAGACGCCTACCTGGCCGTAAAAGACAACACCATTGCCTGGACAGGCCCAATGGATGAATTATCCGCCCCCCCTGCCGACATGGCCGCCAAGGTAATTGACTGCAAGGGCAAATGGATAATACCCGGATTTGTAGACTGCCACACCCATATGATCTGGGCAGGCTCTAGGGCAAAGGAATTTCAGATGCGGCTTGCCGGAAAAACCTACGAAGAAATCTCAAAACAGGGCGGCGGCATCTTCTCCACAGTTCGGGCGGTAAGAGAGGCTTCAGAAGATCAGTTGTTTGACCTGGCAGCCGATAGGCTCTCCCGTTTTTTACACCAGGGAGTAACCTGTGTTGAAATAAAATCAGGTTACGGCCTTGATCCTGCCAATGAACTCAAAATGCTCTCAGTAGCCGGCCGTCTTGACGTTAAGTTTCCGGTTCATATTGAACCCACCTTTCTGGGCGCCCATGCCCTGCCCCCTGAGTTCTCGGGCCAGGACGACTATGTGAATCTGGTGATTAATGAAATGCTCCCCGCTGTAAAGTCCCAGGGCATAGCCACTGCCGTAGATGTATTCTGCGAAACCATTGCCTTTTCCAGAAACCAGACGGAAAAGGTGTTCAAGGCTGCCACAGATCTGAGCCTCCGGGTCAAACTTCATGCAGAACAACTATCTGACAGTGACGGATCAGCTCTTGCCGCCGGGTTCAATGCCCTGTCCTGTGATCATCTGGAGTACTTGTCCCGAACAGGAGCAAAAGCCATGGCAAACCATAATGTTGCAGCCGTGCTCCTGCCCGGCGCCTTTTACTTTTTAAAGGAAACCCAAAAGCCGCCCATGGACCTGCTCCGGGAGCTTAACATTCCCATGGCCCTGTCCACAGACCTGAATCCCGGGACCTCCCCGATATTCGGCATGACCCCGATACTGAACATGGGCTGCCTTCTTTTCGGCATGACCTGTGAAGAGGCATTGGCAGGTGTCACCACAAACGGGGCAAAGGCCCTGGGACTGGATAATAAAAAGGGAAGCCTGGAATCCGGAAAAGACGCAGACCTCGTAGTCTGGGACATTGATTCGCCGGCAGACCTCTGCTATTTTATGGGCCGCAATCCTGTGGACATGGTTATGATTTCCGGGGAAATTGTTTTATAGCCAGGGGGTCACCAGACGAAAAGACCTGTCAGAACAGCTAAATTAAGGAACAAAAAAAATAGTTATGCTGGATATAGTAAATGAAATCATTGGTGCAGGAGCTGCCCTCTTTTTTGCCGCCTTGGCACTTACCTCTTATTTTGAGCAAGAAACCCGGGCATTCCGGATATCCACGGGTTTGGCCTGTGCATCTGTTCTGCTCTGGATATTCATCCTGCCGGCAACCGGTGTCTGGATCAACAGTCTTGCCATTCTCGGACTTGCGGGAACAGGCATAATTTCCCTGATCCGATTCTTTCCCGGCGGCCCCGCCCCAAGGCAACTGGCAGCAGCCACTCAATACGATGAACGGGATACCATGTTTGCCCGGAACAATATCCAGCATTATCCTGAACTCATGGACACATATTATGAGATGAGACCTGAGAATCTATCCACGGACAAACAGATCCACAACAAGCCCGAGTTCGGGGATCCGCGCCAGGTCTTTCATGATGACTATGCAGCCCCACTTTATGATGCCGCCTTCGGCTACCTGGCCCAGACCATCCCCCTGTCCGACGGTGCCCCCCATCCGGAGAAAAAAGAGGTGGATCCGAAACGCTTTGCCAAAAGCCTTGCCGAAATGATTCGGTTCTACGGGGGATGCGACACCGGTATCATCCCCATGGCGGCGCATCATTACTACAGTCATAGGGGACGCCATGCCGAAAACTGGGGGAAGACATCCGACCAGTCTTACCCCACTGCCATCGTGATTGTTGTCCCCATGCGGACGGAGATGATCAAACAGGGGCCATCCTCCTGTGTGATCCAGGAATCCTCACAGAAATATGTGGAAGCCGCC
>PIVQ01000180.1 GCA_003354055.1 Desulfobacteraceae bacterium
TGATCAACGACAATTATAATTCCAGTCTTGGTTTGGCTTGTATAGAGGCTTTCAACAGAAACGAACACAGTAATACAAACGACTTTTGATTAGCTCAATAATCTACCTTACGGTTGGTGCTTAAAATAATGTACGAGCCGAAAATTAAGTGAAGTAGTTAAAGGAAGTGGTTGCTTGGATCTGGATAGCTTTGGTATGTGGGGCTTTCGTTACGATGATCAGCTGTCTCACTACGATTATGTTGTTGATCAGCATCGATCTCATTCAAGATTTCTAATAGTTCGTCCTTGCTCAGGTGGCTTTCAGTAGAATAATCGGTTGGCATAATTCTCCTTTTCTATTCGATTTTAGTTTAACTAAACTTTGTTTAGTGCTTATTAACTATACCAATTTCCTTCTCTTGTCAAATTGTTGCATCACGGTAGTCTTTCAAATAAAATTACAGTTTCTCAAAACGTGTACCTTTACTGACACAAACCCAAACTCCGGGAACCCTTGATTCTTCATGTAACGAAACCTATCAAATCCCATTACCAAAAGCATCCAAGCCTCCCTATTCATTTCAAACATATTGTATGTCTGACCATTCTGTGGGTGGAGATATGGGGCCAGCGCAAAATTGCGCCCCCCCCTTTAATCGGTATGCGGATGGCTTTCGTTATATCTTTATGCTTTTTTCCAAAATTATCAGCCACCTGTTTACTGGTGGTGGTTGGTACTTTGATTTCGTTGAATATACGAGTTCAACTCCATTTCAAATATAGCCGTAGAAAGCATGTATGGGCTTGTATAGAGCGTTTCAACAGAAACGAACACAGAGATTAGCTAATAATCTACCTTACGGTTGGTGCTTAAAATAATGTTCGAGCTGAAAATTAAGTGAAGTAGCTCTAAAGGAATTGGTTGCTTGGATCTGGAGAGCTTTGGTATGTGGGGCTTTCGTTACGATGATCATTGATGTCTTTACGATTAGGTTGTCGTTCAGCATCAATCTCATTCAAGATTTCTAATAGTTCGTCCTTGCTCAGGTGGCTTTCAGTAGTTTGATTGGTCGGCATAATTCTCCTTTTCTATTCGGTTTTAGTTGAATTAAACTTTAATTAGTATTTATTAACTATACCAATTCCCTTCTTTTGTCAAATTGTTGTATTTCTATTGTCTCAGAAAGTATACCTTTGGTGACACAGCAAATAGATAGGTAAACCCTTTATTCCTCATGTAACTAAACCTTCCAAAATTAATTGTTCACATAGATTCTCAAAAAGATTTAAGTATTAATAACTTTTAAGGAATTGATTCATCAGTATAAATTTCAAAAAAAATTTCCGTGTCTAACATTATGTACCAGGGGTACCTGATGTGGTCTTATGTTTTCGCATTCACCTTTTAGGGCATGCATGTCTTACGTCTGATCGTACAAATAGACGTACCTAATTTTTGGTTATCAGGAATCGATAAGGACACTGATATTTCTGAAAAAAAAGAGCGAATTGTTTGTGGGGTTCCCGTACGTTACCGTTTTGTAATCTTCATGTCATCTTCGGGTTATGTTGATGTGGTATAAAAGCTCTGAATGGGATCTTTAACATAGCTCACTTGCCAAGGGCTATTGATCCCAAGCTTTTGTTCACTCCCTTCCTTATTTACCGGGCCGTCTAATGACGGTCCGGTTTTATTTTTATCAGACAGTACCAGTTCAAGATACCCTTCCATTACAATCCAGAACACAGAATCAGGTTTAGGCTCACCGTAATTGAGACCCTGCCCTGAAGGATACTCCCCCGGGAAGGGTACTTGATCATTTTTAATGGTAATTTAATCTGATATTTGTTTCCAGGCCATAGGTGTTAGCTAAAACATTCAGAATTATTGGTATCAGGCATGATTTTAAAAACGGTCTCAAGTTTTGTAAGAATAAGTGCATTTCTGACATTGGTACCGACATTCTTTAGAACAAATGATTTCCCCTCTTTTTTGCTCCATTTAAGACCTTCAACCAAGGTTGCAACTCCGGAAGAATCCATAAAAGTAACAAGGGAAAGATCAACAATCACCTCATTGATATCTTTATTACAAACCAGAAGGAGTTTGTCCCTAAAATAAGGAGTGGCATTGGTATCTATTTCCCCTTGAAGTTCAATTTCAGCAATATTTTCTTTTTCTTTGGCTTTTATTGAAAAAATCATAGTTTTATTTCTTATATAGTCTATTTTTAAAAAGCTGACTCAAGTTTGGAATACAAAAAAATATTAAACTTTTTTTATTAAGTTTTGACTATACAAATTCTGCTTTATGATTTCAATCGGGGAAACCCCTAGAAAAGGGATGTTTTTTGCTTATTATTGATATTTGGTACTGTACCGAATTTTTTGGAGACAAATTTTCGCAGTCAAAGAGAATGAAGGTTACCGTTTTGTAATCTCCATGTCATCTTCGGGTTATGATGATGTGGTACAAAGGATCTGAATGGGAACTTTAATATGGCTTCCCAAGCTTTTTGTTCTCACTCTCCTGATTAGCCGGGCCGTCTGATGACGGTCCGGTTTTATTTTGCCCTAAATTTGTACCTGTGCCAAAACAGAATAAATTAACAACGATGAAATCTTACCAACAGAGTAGATAAATTTTTCAAGCAGCGTGGGGAGCAAAAAAAATCAAAGACCTGGTGACAAACCAGGCCTTTGAGAATTGCAATAACTACTAACAGGTGGAGGTGCCCATCTGAGGATAGACGCTGTTCATAGTCCAGAAGGGGCATACATTATTAGCAATCGCTTGTAAATGCTATTTAATCTAAGCCGCTCCCAATGCAGCCAAATCAGCCTTAAGTTCCATTTCATTGAAAACTTTGCCTTCCCGCCATTTCCCGTTCAGCTCAAGGGTCGGGACAACCCAGTCATCACCGCCGTTAACCTCAACAATCTTTTGAACAATATGGTCAGGTTGTTTTTCTATTTCAATGCATTCAAACTCAATATTATTGTTTTTTAAATAATTGACCGTTTCAGTACAATGGGGACACCAGTGGGCAGAGTAGACTTTCAGCATTCTTAAGATTCCTTTTTGATTTCTTCTCAGCTTCAAACAAAAAAACAGATGCAGATGCCGGATATCCGGCATCTGCATCTGTTGCATTCAATGGAAAACGATTATTCTTTTACAAATCGTACCACAAAGACCTGGCTTCCGCCCCGTCTGAACAGCATTTGGGCCACAGCCCCCTTCTTCACTTTTTTAAGGGCTTTGGAATAATCACCTGCGGTTGTGATCTTTTTGTGGTTGAGTTCCACCAGCAGATCCCCCATCCGAACGCCGGACCGGGCTGCCAGGGTACCAGGCTTGATCTGGGTGACGATGAGGCCCTGAATTCCCACGGGGAATCCGAGACGCTGGGCAATTTCATTGTCTATCTTTTTGAACATGAATCCAAAATTATCATAGGTATTCTGGCCCTCGTACTGATTGTCCGCAACCTGATCCGGCCGCTCACCCAGTTTCACCGAAATGGTCTTTTCACGGCCTTCCCTGATAAGAGCCACCTTGATCTTCTGGCCCACCTTGAAATTGGCAATGGTAATGGTCAAATCCCTTGACGAGTTGATCGCTTTGCCGTCTATGCTGACGATCACATCCCCCTGACGGATACCGGCCTTATAGGCTGGGTTTTCTTCGTAGGCCTTGGCCACATATACCCCCTGGCCCGGATCAAGTTTATAGTACTCTGCCATTTCCTGGCTGACATTCTGTATGGCAACGCCGAGCCAGCCTCTGGATATATGGCTGGATTCCGTGAGCTGTTCAATAATACCGGTGGCCATGTCTGAGGGAATGGCAAAACCGATGCCCTGGCCGGATTTGACAATAGCGGTGTTGATACCGATGACCTCACCTTTAAGATTGAGTAAAGGTCCACCTGAATTACCCGGATTGATAGAGGCATCAGTCTGAATAAAATCATCATAGGGACCTGAGCCGATAATCCTGCCCTTTGCGGATATAATACCTGCAGTTACAGTCTGCTCAAGGCCAAAGGGGCTTCCGATGGCAACGACCCAGGAACCGACCACGGCTTTTTCAGAAGATCCGAACTTCAGGGGGGTCAGTCCTTTAGCGTCAATCTTAATAAGGGCCAAATCTGTCATGGGGTCTGTCCCTATGATCTTGGCATCATACTCCTTGTTGTTATGAAGAATAACCTTTATCTGGTCTGCATCCTTGATCACATGATTGTTGGTGACAATATATCCTTCTTTAGCAATGATAAATCCGGATCCCAGACTTCGTTCGGTGCGCTTCTGGGGCTGCGTGCCGAAAAAGTCTTCCATCCCTGGAGGGGTCTGTCCGAATGGGGATCCAAAAAAATGCTGGAACACCCTGCCCCCGCCCTGGATGGTTTTAACGGTCTGGATATTGACCACACCAGGTTTTGCCTGTTCTGCCAGCTTGGAAAAACTTGCCGGCACCATGGGAGCGGATGCGATAGCCAGGGCCGGAAGGGCCAGCAGGCTGACAATAAATAGAGAAACAATACTTAGTTTTATTTTGTTGTTTTTTAATTGGGTCATAGATCACCCTCCTTTGATTATGTTTGAAATCACTTCGTACGTAATCCAAAGATACTACATAAAGATAACTTTTAAATGATCTGAAAATTACGATATGGTAATCTAATACAGAACACAGCCCCGTTGTCCTTGCGGTTTTCCACAAAAAGATCTCCCCCATGCTGGCGAACAATGGTCCTGGCAAGGCTGAGCCCTAATCCGGTTCCCGGACTGGTTCTGGAAGATTCTGCCCGGAAAAACCGCTCAAATATCTTTTCAAGACTATCCGCATCAATGCCCGGACCGGTGTCAGAGACCCGAATGGATATAGGGGTCTTCATCTCCCCCCCCGCTGATCTATTGGGCTCTATTTCCATGGACACATGAACCCGGCCCCGGTCGAGGGTATATTTCAGTGCATTGTCAAGAAGGTTGGAAAAGGCCCGCTGGAGCATGTGAGCGTCGGCCTCTATCTCGATCCCCTCTGCCACCTCATAGGTAAACTCAATTTCTTTGTCTTCTGCCACAGGCACAAATAGGTCGCAGGCATCCAGAATCATTGCGCTCAGATCCATTGGGGCGAATTCAAACTCGCTCTCCCCGGCCTCTGCCCTGGATATTACCAGCATGGTATTGATCATGGCCAGAAGGCGGTCGGACTCTTCAATGGTATTGGCTGCCATGGCCTTATAATTCTCGATATCATCGGGCTTTCCCTGAATCAGGGCCAGCTCTGCAAATCCACGTATCCGGGTCAACGGGCTTTTCAGGTCATGGGCAATATTATCGGACATCTCCCTTATGCTTTTGACCAGATCTGAAATCCGGTCCAGCATCCGGTTAAAGGTAATGGCCAAAAGGTCAAGTTCATCCTCGCTCCCGGTTTCCGGCACCCTTTCCTCTAAATTGGATCCTGTAATGGTATTTGCAGTCCTGGTAATAGCCTTGACACCGGAAAGTGCCTGCCTGGACAAAAACATACCTGATACGGCTGAAAACAGGATGACAAACGCCATGGAGATGCTGAAAATTTTTTTAAACCCTGAGATAAACCTGGAATGGGCTTCCATGGCAATACCGGTCTGGAGGATCACATTGTGAGCCACAAAGGAGTACATAATCCTGGATTTCTGATCCTGCTCCGACACCCGGGCGGTTTTAAATACCGGTACCCGTTTGTGCATGAGGCGGTCAATGGTGTCACTGTCAATGGTGACATCCTTCCAATATGACATATGGGAGGAGGCAAAGACCTCTCCTGTGGGATAAAGCAGCCTGAAAAAAATCATTTTTTCCCCTGCTGCCTGGGCTTCGATTACGGCCAGATTCTGGGCACCGACAATCCCGTTGCGCTGGATCACGGTTCGAAAATATCCCGCCTTATCAATGAGTTCCTGATCGATCTGATCCAGAATGGTCTGGGTGGCCAGAAAGTAAAAAAGACCGAATGCCACACAGGAGGAAATGGAGAAAATCCCCGCGTACCAAACGGTCAGGCGAAAGGCAATGGTTCTGAAAAAATCAGGCATCCTCTGATTTAAGGACATACCCTGCCCCCCGCACAGTATGAATCAATTTATCGTCATACCCCTTGTCTATTTTGTCCCGAAGCCTGCAAATTCTTGCTTCCACCACATTGGTCATAGGATCGAAATTATAATTCCATACATGCTCCATGATCATGGTTTTGGACACCACCCGCTCCCGGTTTCTCACCAGGTATTCCAGCAGGGAAAACTCCAGAGGTTGAAGATCAATCACATCTTCGCCCCGGAAGACCTGACGTTTGACAATGTCAACGGACAGGTCGGCATAAATCAGGGAGACGGGATCAGTCTGGTTTCCGGCCCTGCGGATCAAAGCCTGGACCCGGGCCAGCAGTTCGGAAAAAGAAAAGGGCTTGGTCAGATAATCATCTGCACCGGCTTCAAGACCTTTGACCCTATCTCCGACCCGACCCCGGGCGGAGAGAACTATTATGGGGGTATTTTTCCCCTGAGCCCGCAAGCGTTCAATCAGGGTAAATCCATCCATCTCCGGCAGCATGATATCAACAATAAGGGTGTCGTAATCAACGGCCAGAGCCATGTCCAGTCCAAGCACACCATTTTGGGCCACATCCACGGCAAACCCTGAAGACCGCAACCCTTTTTCTACAAATGACGCAATTTTTTCATCATCTTCAACCAACAGGAGTCTCATTTTGCTATTCTCCGATAATTTTTACCAATATCCGTTTTCTGCGGCGTCCGTCAAACTCACCGTAAAAAATCTGTTCCCAGGTGCCGAAATCAAGCCGGCCGTCGGTAATGGCCACAGTGACTTCACGCCCCATGATCTGCCGTTTCATATGGGCATCGGCATTGTCTTCCCCCACATTATGCCGATATTGGCTGACCGGGGCATGGGGGGCCAATTTCTCCAGCCAGACATCATAGTCATGATGGAGGCCTGCCTCATCATCATTAATAAAAACCGAGGCTGTAATATGCATGGCATTACAAAGCAGAAGGCCGTTTAGAATACCGCTCTCCCGGATGCAGTCTTCAACATCCTGCGTAATATTAATAAATGCCCTGCGGGTGGGGACATCAAAAAAAAGTTCTTTTCGATAATGTTTCATTATTATATCCTTGTGTCTAAATGGGTAGCCTAATTGTAGAATCCGGACAAATAGTATTATATCCAACCCCTTTTAATCAATATTGAATTGATTTTTTTTCCTGAAACCGGTATCCTTCCGCCTCAATTTTTGATGAACTTTTGCCTTCATAATAAGGATTAAAATGAAATACACATGGTGGATATTCCAGAGTTTAATGATCTTGGTCTCTGTTTTTTTTCTGGTCTTCGGCATAGACCTGCTCAGGGCGTCATACACTCTTGGAAATCCGTTTAATTTCATCATGACCTTCTTTGCAGCCAGTTTTATCATTCTGATCAGCCTTGCCCTCGGCATCAGTTTTGCCATCAAGATCGTCAGGGTCCGGCGCCAACTTAAAAACAACCAACCCAAGAATTAAACCATGTCATCACTTTTCAACGTCAATACCATTTCAAAGGCCTATGGGGATGATACCCTGTTTACAGAACTTAGCTTTGATGTCAAGGCCGGTGAAAAACTGGGTCTTATCGGCATGAACGGCTCGGGTAAATCCACCCTGCTCAAGATCGTTTCAGGTCTCACCCTGCCCGATGACGGAGAGGTCAGTGTCAAGCAGGGAGAACACCTGGTATATCTGGCCCAGGAAGACCGGTTTGATCCTGAAAAGACCATAGAAGAAACGCTATACGACTGTCTTGAAGGGCTTCCCATTGACGACAAAGAGCGTCACAGAAGGGTCAACCAGGCCCTGGGCAAAGGCGGATTTGCAGATACAACCGTCACGACGAAACTCCTGTCCGGCGGCTGGAAAAAGCGGCTGGCCATCACCCGAGCTCTTTGCATGCAACCGGATCTTCTGCTTCTGGATGAGCCCACAAACCACCTTGATATCTCAGGCATACTCTGGCTTGAAAAGATCCTGATCTCAGCCTCGTTTTCCTTTATCCTGGTCAGCCATGACAGAACTTTTCTAGAAAACGTCTGCACCCATACCATGGAAATCGGCCGGTACTATGATCGGGGATATTTTAAAATCCAGGGCCAGTATAAACGGTTTGAAGTGGAACGGGAACGGTACCTGGATGCCCAATTAAAGAAACAGGCCTCCCTTGCCTCTAAAATGCGGCGGGAAGATGAGTGGCTCCGCCAGGGTCCAAAGGCCAGGACAACCAAAGCCAAGTACAGAATTGATCAGGCCCGAGACTTAAGAAAAGAACTCTCCGGAATCAAGGATCGGAACCGTCAGACCGCAAAGGTAGACATCGACTTTTCCGGCACCGGCCGCCAGACCAAAAAACTGCTCAGGGTCCATAACCTTGGTAAGGGCTTCGAAGGCAAGTCCCTGTTTTCCAATATCACCTTTGAGCTGGGACCCGGCATCTGCCTCGGGGTTGTGGGAGAAAACGGCAGCGGGAAATCGACTTTTTTATCCTTGATCGAACAGACCATGGAGCCGGATCAGGGAACGGTCAAATGGGTGGAAAACCTTAAGATAGCAGTATTCGACCAGGACCGGACCCGGCTGGATCCCAAAATCCCCCTACGAGAGGCCCTAAATCCGGCCGGGGGAGATTCGGTTAATTACAAGGGCCGCCCCATCCATGTGGTGAGCTGGGCCAAGCGGTTTCTGTTCATGCCCGATCAGCTGGATATGCCTGTCAAAAGGCTGTCCGGCGGTGAAAAGGCAAGGATAATTGTGGCCAATCTCATGCTCCAGCCGTGTGACATCCTGCTGCTGGATGAACCCACAAACGATCTGGATATTCTCTCCCTGGAAGTCCTTGAAAATTCCATCAAGGAATTCCCCGGCGGGGTCATCATCGTCTCCCATGACCGGTATCTCATGGACAATGTCTGCCATCGCATGCTTTATCTGGATAAAACCCGGGAACCTGCCTTTTACAGGGATTTCAACCAGATTCTCAAGGCAAGGCAGACCAGTGAAGAAGTAAATAAAAAACCTGCCAAAAAACAGGTAAAAATAAAGAAACCCAAGGCCAAGTCTGCCTTTTCATACAAAGATAAGTATGAACTGGAACACATTGAAGAGAATATTCTTGGAGCAGAAGAGATCGCAGCAGAACTTACCGATAAGGTGCAGTCGCCTGAAATTTTACAGGATACAGGTTTGCTTACCGATCTTTGTGGCCAACTTGAAAAGGCGGAGTCCAAAGTTCAGGAATTATACACACGATGGGAAGAACTAGAAGACAAGAAAACAGATGCTGAAGGAAATGACTAAGGATCGGCTCCAAAATTACTTGATCTTTTGTTTTCAAAATACCCAGTCTTTTAAGGGGTTTTGGAAATAATTTAGATCAAGTTATTTTGTAACGATTCCTAACCACCCAAAGCCCCAACAACGATTAATCGCGAGTGCCGATATCTTTTTTTTTTAGGATTTTGTACTGCTTTCCAGATTCCCCGTCGGCTCTCCCATATAATCGACCAACTGCCCAGTGGTATGCCGTAGACGCTGACTGATCATTTTAGAAATTTTCCACAGGAGCTGAACCCCTAAAGCAGGATCATCTTCAGTAAGCTGAATCAGATGGTCCTCCCGCATAAAAAAAATAATGGTTTCCTTGACCGCAATGCCTGTGGCAGATCTGGGCTCGCCGTCTATCAGGGCCATTTCACCAAACGTTTGTGAGCTTCTCAGGGTGGTCAGTTTTGTTTTCCCCTTTACAATATCGATAGCGCCTTTGACGATGATGCCCAGACTCTTATCCTTTTCACCTTCCTTGAACACCACGGCACCTGGTTTGGCCATTACCGGGTCGATATACAGACATATTTTTTTAATATGATTCCATGAAAATTCATTGGCCCATTTGGTCTTTTCAAGAATCTGGGCATACTTGGCATATTTTTCAGCATTAATTTTCTGGTTGGATTTATGTCTCATTGTATTTCCATCGGCTAAGGGTTGAGCTGACTTCAATATTAAAGTCTTCCCCTTTGGATGTCAATAACAAGGGCCGGGCTTAGAAGAAACATAGGGTTTACCCCATGCCGTTCCTCATTCAAAAATACTCTCCGTTCCCAATCATGGAAGAAGCACATGCCAGCGTCTTTCACGTCAAGTATTACAGGAAAATTTCCGGTGATTTTCTCTTTTGACAGGTCTTGTGAAGATTTTCAATTGCAGATTGAAACAGAGGTTCATTCATTCGCCTTGCCTCTTCAGGACAACTCTTTATGCAGGCAAAACAAATAATGCATGCCCATTTGCCTGTCTGTCCCGGATCCTCAATGGAGATCGCATTGGTGGGGCAAACATTGGCACATTGCCCGCAACGTACACATTTTGATTCATCTGTTTCAGGTGTCAGGGCCACGTAAGCCCTGGCCTTCCGGATCATTTTCAGGTTTTCCGGTTCAATATGAGGGGTATTGCCCGGAATATTCAGCTCAGGAAATACATCCGGAGAATTCATGGTGTTTAGTTTCTTTCTAACCGCTGTGCCAAACTCCCGGGCGTTTTTAATATCCTCTTCATCAGGGCGGCCCTGTGCTATGGGCAACTTTGGGGAAGAATAGGAGTGTTCACCGACAAAGGCACCGCCTGCCACAGGAATAAACCCGCATCCAAGAGATATCTTATGTAACTCCAGCAGTGCATCCTCATATTCACGGTTCCCATATACCACCACAGGCACAACAGGAGTACGATCAGCTTTAAGTTTTGTAAGATAGGGGATAACCGTTTCCGGCACCCGTCCGTAATACACAGGAACGGCCAGGATGACCAGTTGGTTTTCAAAGGGGCCTGCAGGCGCCCCACGATTCTCAGATTCTGTGATATCAACCATATCAACCTGCTCAAGGGACAACCCCTGGCAGATTCCCTCAACAATTGTCCTGGTTGTCCCTGTCGGGGAAAAATAAATGCAGTAAACCGATTGAATATCCATTAAATCCCTCCGTGATAAAAATTGTGACGTACAATCATACAATTGTCAGCGCTGGAATCGAACCTTGCTTTGGATTTATAGCACAGTATAGAAATACCCGATACAAAG
>PIVQ01000181.1 GCA_003354055.1 Desulfobacteraceae bacterium
AAGAAAGGTATGATC
This sequence comes from Desulfobacteraceae bacterium, assembly GCA_003354055.1. Next base: position 16 of record PIVQ01000181.1, read on the forward strand.
ATGAAAGTTAAATCAGCCGCATTGGTTGCAGGCATCGTCCTGGCATTTATGTTGATGTCAAGCCTTGCCCTGCCCATAAACAGCCTGGCTGCCAGGGCTTCTGATGTGCTTACCGGTGTAACCACGGGAAAACATAAGATCGGCAAGGACATGCCCGGCGCCAAGAGAAAGGCCGTTAAGCAGGCACTGGAACGGGCAGTTCAGAATGCATTTGCTTCCCTGGTGTCCCGCCAGGTGTTTGCGTCCAATCTGGAGTTTCTTTATGATCGGCTTTTGCCCGGTGCAGCAGACTATGTGATTACCTACAGGGTGCTTGACGGCATCCAGCACAAGGGACAATACCTGGTTGGTGTGGAAACCAAAATTGATCTGGCTCTGGTGGAAAAACGGCTTCAGAATGCCAAAATTCTTAATGCCGGCAAAGATACCCCCGTTGTCCTTTTCCTCATTGCAGAGCAGGCTCCGGATGATATTCTTCCCAGGTATTGGTGGGGAAACAATCCCGAACCCTATACCTCCCGAACCGAGCCCATTCTCAAGAGTGTACTGGCCGGCAACAGGGTGCTGTTTGCCCATACAGGCACAGAGTATCCTGATCCCTCCTTTTACAATATTAAATTTGAATCCATCTATGATGCCAAAGCTGCCATGGATCTTGGACGCGCCCTGAAGGCGGATATGGTGGTTATAGGCAAGGCAGGCGCCTCTGAATCCTTTAACCGCATGGGAGATGAAAAGACTTTTGACGCTGCCATTGATCTGCGGGGATATGATCTTGCCTCAGGCAAGACCGTACTCCAGACCTCAGCCAAAGCCACGGCAACAAGTGAAATGGAAACCGAAGGCGCGGTTCAGGCTTTGACCCAGGCCGCCCAGACCGCAGGCCAGGAACTGGGCCTGAAGATCGATACCTTCTGGAGTCAGAATCTCAGGAAAGAGAAAAGCTTTGAGGTGGCCATCGAAGGAGAAAATTTTCTACCCCGGTTTATCGCCCTGAAGAAGAGATTTCAGGATATCCGGGATATAGAGAATATGCAGCCCAAGGAGATCGGCTCCGCCCATGCAGTCATGGAAATTGTCTACAAGGGCAGTCCCGAGCAATTTGCCGCCGCTGTCCTGCTTAAAACCTTTGAAGGGTATGGCCTTGAAATTGCCGAAGTTTCTGAATCTCTTGTGAAAATCCGATTTGTCGAAAACCAGGAAGCGGCAGTGCCGGAGGGGGAACCTTCCGAAAACCCCATTGAAAAAAATCAAGAGTAGGCGTTTGTTTTTCTTGACATAGTGCAGTTGTTTTGATAAAAGTTTCCCTTGTTTGAAGGCGCGTAACTCAGTTGGTAGAGTGCTACCTCGACACGGTAGAAGTCAGCAGTTCAAGTCTGCTCGTGCCTACCATAAAAATCAAGGGCTTAGAGAATTTTCTCTAAGCCCTTTTTGATTTCTGTGCCCAATCTGTGCCCGGTTCATTTTTTTGTGTCTGAACCTGTGCCCAATTAATTGAAAATCATACTCTCTAATTTTCTGGCCGCTGCCTGGTTTGTCGGTTTCATCAGGTGGGCATATGCGTCTACGTTGAACGAGATGCTTTGGGGATCTGAGCTTACATTCGGTAACATTGCTGAGTCCTTTGGCAAGATGATTACCCAGATGCTCATTCAACAACAAATGCTCAAGGCTATGGATTGGCTTGGTGGGATTGATTACGGAAGTATCGGCGGCTCCATGCTTGGGATGTTCAGTGGTAGTGGTGGTGAGGGAGCTGTCGCTGCGGGAACAGACGTTGCCAGCAATTGGGCCGGACATATCCAAATGGCTGGCGGCGGGATTATAAACGAGCATGTTGTGGGTGTCGGATTTTCCTCTGGTGCCTCCTATGAATTCGGTGAGGGTGGAGTTCCTGAAGCGGTCGTCCCGAAAAAAGCCTGGGGCGGAGGTGGTTCAGGTGGGGCTATTCAGATGGTTGTTAAAAATGAAAATCACATTACCGTTGAATCTTCTGGAGATGGAGATCAAGACAGAAAAACCGCTGAAATGGTAGCGAATTTAATTGATAGAAAAACCAGGGACATTATCGATGATGAATTACGGGTCGGTGGGTCGTTGAATAATGCAATCTCAAGGAATTCTGTGTAACTATATTTTTATTGAGTGAATTTCTCAAATGGCTCCGATTTATTCATTTTCATGTGTGGGATCAACGGGCTTTTCAGATAACGTTAGAGTCTCAAACAATATTTTACCATTTCGAAACAGTTTACATTGGATTTTTTGGGACACTAAGTAATAGTTAGTGGCGTTAAATAATGCTTTGCTGTTAGTCATTGAAATTCCGTCGATTGCTAACAGGATGTCATTTTTTTGTATGTTTGATTTCTCGGCAGGAGAATTTTTATGAATTTTATTTATCTCTAATCCGTATTTATGATTTTTAATATCATTGATCAATACAGGATTAAAATCGATACCTATCCAGACTGGTCTTATCTTATTATATTGGACCAATTCTTTAATCCGGTCATCTGCTAAATAAGATGGGATGGCAAATCCAATTCCGGTGCTCCCATCAAAGTGTATATTTCCTGAAATAACACCAGCAACTTTTTTGTCAGTGTTTAAAAGGAGTCCACCAGAAAAACCTGGATTAATAGCGGCATCTATTTGGATGAGATTTCTTATTATTTTCCCGTTGGTGCCTCGAACGTCTCTATTGATAGCCCCTATTATTCCCTTACCATAGGACAAGCCTAAACCATAAGGATTCCCAACGACTAATATATCCATCCCTAAACGCAATTCTTCTTTATGTAACCATTGAAGACGAATAGCTTTTTCTGGTGGGAAATTAATTGGTGCTAATATTGCCAGATCGAAAACTTTATCTACTGCATATATTTTTGCTTCATATTCTTCTTTTTGATGATAAATAGTAATCTCTTCTGTATCTTTAATATTGTGATAGCAGGTTGCAACCAATCCTTTTGAAGTAACAAAAAAACCTGTGCCAACGTATTTTTCTCTCAACATTTTATCATTGGTATTGGAATTATTTGGCCTGCTATCGATCTGAACAGCGAAACTAGGTTCCGTTTCCACTAAAATTGGGCTTACAGAATCTTGAACACAAGAAAGCATAGATAAAAGTAGAATGGAAATTAAGAATAGTCGAAAAGTATTATTCATTTTAATCTAACTCCTTTTCTTTATATCTATAGAATAAATCGAAAAGTAGATATTCTAAAGCTGCTGGATCGATCTCGAACAGCATATGAAATATTAATTGTTGATCGTCTATTGCTTCAAAGTATCGTACTTCCTTCCCGTATTTTAAGATACTTCTCTTAAATTCAGTTTCGAGTAGTCTCAAAAAATGTCCGGCTTGTTTCTCGCCGTATATCGAATCACATAGTGATTTTAGAGTTGGTTTTGAAATTTGAAATAATTTCTTTGTTATCTCTTGTTGGGTTAATAGTATTGCTTCTTTTTTGCTTGACGATTCAATATTACTAATTATGTAAATATATCTTTCAATGGGGAAACCACACTCTTTAAGATTCTTATCTATCCAACAGGGTTTGTCTTTTCTATCTTTGAGGAAAATAGGGTAATCTGCAGCATAAGCCATAGTCAAAGAATAAGATTTTTGTTTGGGCATAACCTTGCTTTGGTCGTATCTCTTAAGGAGTTTACTATTATCTATCTTAATAATTTTAGGCTTGATGGAGTTACCTCTATCTCGACTAATTTTTAAGTTGATCAAAATGCTTTCGGCCTCTCTGATCTGATAGCTTAAGTCAGATTGCCAATACATCAACTTGTCTTTGCTAAATTCTGACGTGTTTTCATTTAAATTATGTTTTATGTTTCTCTCGAGTTCACTCACATTCTTATAGAGTAACAGTAATCCAGTTGTGCCATGGTTGTTAGTCTTAATTTCGATCTGTTTTCTGTCGTAATCTGATACCAATGTGCAGATTAAGAGTAAGATTTGTAAAATAACAATTATACCAGGTAAAATGTATTTTTTAGTCTTATAGTATTGGGGTTTTATAGATTGAAGTACAGTAAAAACTAAGAGTGTAATCGATAGAAGAGTGAGTCTTATAGTAGTTTCATGAGATGTAAATGTCGTATAATCCTCTAATGATTTAATTCGCTTGTCTATTTTATGGAGTCCAACATTAATTGTTAAGTAAGCATTATAATAGTCCTTTTTCCATCGCCGGGTGCTTTCTTCTTCACCAGGATATGCGTAGTTTTCCATTCCTTGCCCTAAAATTCCCGGCGTGATGGTTATGAGTAAAAACAACAGAAATAACAGTACAACTGAAATGTTTTTCAAAAAAATTATCCTGAATAATGTGACAACATATCTTTATTTATGTATATAGAAATTCGAGCGTACCGTGAAGTTGGTATGGCTTTGCCCCGAGAGTCTGCTACGAAAGAAACTGTGGAAAAATTTTTTCTTTTGATTGAATATTTCGAGAAATTATCCATTAAAGCCGAATAAACATAGTAAGACCGGAGAAAAGCCAATACACCATTTTTGTGCCCAAAACCTTTGTTGAGTGGATCAAATGAATCGTTCACCTCTAATTGAATTACCATGGGCTTCCCATCTATGATAACATTGGACTCCTTTATCGGACCAAATTCTCCCTCATAATATGGGGTGCGTTTAAACTGCAAACTATCAGCCCCCCCATAAAAGATCCCCTTAAATTCTGATTTTGATAAATTCACAGAGTGTTTTTCTAAATAGCCTAATACTTCATTTATGAACAGTAAAAGCTTGGCGAATTCCTGAATATCATTTTTATCTTCATCGGTTAAATAATAAAATCCAGGTCTGAAATAGAAAGTATCGTTTTTAGCAGGAATTAGATCAAAATTTGCGTTAAGTTCATTTTTAATAGGGTCTACATACACATGGACGCGCACATTATTAAAATGTGGAGACTTAGCTTTCTTTGTTTTTACGAAATTGAGGAGGCCATCTGAGATTAGTTTTAATTTTTTATCCAGATCTACATCTGTTTGCACCACAGTTTTAGGAGTATACTTTTTCGCAGGTTCAGAATAATATTTACGGGGAACCGTTGGTGATGTGCTTTTACTTGTATTCTGAAAAAAACTACACCCTGCTATTAAACTAAAAGTGAGTAGACAGACTAAAAATCTCATAACCAATCTCCTTCTCTCGAAAGTAATATTTTCTATAAGGTTAATGGCACAAAAGTAAAAGAGCGATTTCTGAAAACGTTTACATTTACATGCGTCTATTTGGTTACAACGAAAAATATAGTAAATAATTTTATAGTTGACTATGTTGTTATTACAATACTTTATTTTTACATAGCTTTGCAATGAAAAAGTATTTTTAGTTAATAATGACGTTAACCCGACGAATGGAAAGTCAATTAATGATGGCGTGAATCTTTTTCTATAATATATGGAAAAACTAAATCATCTAAAAATTATAGATATTGAAACATGCTTCAAAATATGTCCGTGGCAAAAAATAAAATGTGTAATCAGGGTATCGGTCTTATAGCCAGAGTCCCTTACTTTAAATTGTTTTATTTTTAAGATAACACAATGATTTTTTTCTGTGATGGAGAGTTCGTGAAATCAAAAATTGGTAATATGATTTTGATCTTCCCCAGCTCGGCAGCCAAAAGCAGAGTGAGAAACCAACGTTTTTTTTCGAGTGCATGCGGTTGCTCGGCTGGCAAAAGAGTACTACCTCATTGTATGAGAATGCTAACTGATTATCTGTGTACTGAAGTCAATGGATTAGAAACTCGGTTTCTCTGGTGAAAACCATTCAATTTTGGAAAGATTGAATTTATTATCAGTTTTAATCAACCAAGTATACAGATTGTGTTGAAGCGAGGTCGTTGTACCAAGAATAAATAATCCATCATTAGGAAAGACTTCGATATTCCTAAAAATATCTTGTCCCTGACCATCGATGATTCGAGTCCATAGGACATCTCCAGCGGGACTTAACTTTGCAACCAAGCCACTTGTATCGCGATCACGAGAACCAAACATTTTCTTGTCTTCCTCGCTTTGTATTTTGATCTGGTGTGATACAATTCCGACTCCAATGATAATCCCACTTTGTAAAACAGCGATTTCTTGATTTGGAAATTTTGTTTCGACGGCTCTTTTTGACCATTCAACACATATTGATTTGTCTGTCTTAATGAGGCGGGTATACTCTTGATACTTTGACAACTCAACGTCGGTATATACTCGTTCTGAAAGGGCGATGATAATCCCACCATCCACGGTCTTAAGAACTTGTCTCGGTATGTTGTGAATCTTGCCAGTTGCGTCGTTGAGTCCTATTGGGGTTTGGGATATAAATTCCCCATTTTGATTTAGAGCAATAATTGATGTGCGCCCCCAATATAGGCCACCATTTCCAAGTTCATTGGTATGATATAAAGCCATTATCGTTCCGTCTTGAAGGGTGACAAGATGCCCAAATGATACAAATAGATCATCTGCAATTTCCTTTTGAACATAGTCCCATTTTTTGGAGCCATCGGAGGAATAATGTGCAATCCATGCTCCCGAGACATCCTTATCTTCGAACCAAGCCCAGCCGGAGACAAGAACACCACCGTCTGTGGACACCGCAATAGATCTGATTCTATTGTCATCCCCACCTATACGACGGAACCATACCACATGTCCTTCTTTGCTGATTCGGAACAACAGCCCTCTCCAACCGGTCTGATCTGATTGGGTGGATGAACAAAGAACATAGACACCATCATCGTCTGCCTGAACCATCCCAATTGGAGTATCCTGACTCAGTGGAAAACCTACTTCAATTGTCCATAAAATTTTGCCGCTTGCATCAACTTTACGCAGCTGAGAATTATCACTACCTACTGCCAAACCAAGGAGATTTGAAGAATTCCAGACTTTGCTTAAAACGAATATTGAGCCATCGTTAGTTACAGTCAAATCCACAGAAGCCTCAATTTTGCTTTGATTTTTAAGCGGAAAAAAACGAGACCAAGAAGGTGATCCGGTATTGGCTTGAAAGGTTCCTTGTAGAGGCTGTTTCCCAGTATCAAAGAATGCTGCCTCAATTTTTTTTTTGCCTTTAGTTAAATCGCTTTTTGGGGTGGGGATGACATGTTGGTTTGCTATCTCCCCAATCGGTGGTGTTGGGTGAAATGATTCCTTTTGAACATCTGTTTGCAGCCATACCGCCACTGCTATTAATGCACTTACGATGGTTGCTATCCAAGATAACTTTTCCATAATTAAGAATCTACTAACTTTCAGGGGTTGAATTCCACATCAGTTTTTTTGAAAACTGCGATTACAAGGACAATTAAATTGGAGATTATCCATACCCTGCCCAAAATTGCAACACTTAAGAATCTACACCAGTTTAGTTTAGCTTTGGGGGGGAATGTAACGCGGCGCGTAATCTCAGAATTTTAAAATTTGAAAATGAAAGAGATTCTATTAAGTTTACCCTAATGCGTCTCTGAATTGGGACGATAACGCTTGAGTTCACTTGCCGGACCGGGAGTTGCCGTGATTAGCGCCACCAGTGCCTCTTCCGGTCGATTGCCGCGATTTGTTGTGTGCCGGGTACGGCACACGTTCTTAAGGGTGAGCCCATGATTTCCGTATTTGGAAGTCAAGGCAAGTCCCAAGCCCAGCCAGATGGCGGCGAAGGGCATAGTGTTATCACAACGGGGTATCCGGTAACGGTGCCCAGGAAGACAGTGGCTCCACTGAGGTGGAGTAACACAAAAGCACGGGGCGACGAACAGGACTCGAGTTAGGCAAGCATTTGCGGGACCACTTCAGACTGCTTATCATGACAATAGTTAGGTTCCTGGGCGTATATGGGCGCGGATAAGAAAACCCATGAGATTATGATCAAGAATGCTCTCAAATGAACCTCCTACGATATGAGTCGGAAAATCACATGCTAATTGCATATCAGCCCCTGATACAGACGTAAATCAGGGAAACCCTTGGCTCTGAATAAAAAGGAAAGAGCTTATTGTTAAAATAACTACAAGCCCGGAGCGCAACGAAAAAAACGTCCGACAGCAGTGCTTTGTTAGCCATAGTTTGATTCGATACCACTTTCTTTAAGAACAGCATTTAGCAATCCAAAATCAAAGTTTCTGACATTATTATGGATCGTAAGCTCATCAATCATTTCTTGCAAGGTGCGACCGTGGGGATCTTTCGATATAATAGTGTTAATTGCTTTTATTTCTTTTGGATATGGGACGTTGTAATAGTATTTGCTGATAGTTCCTTTGATTTTTGATAGTACGCCACCTGGAGCAATATCCCAGCATACAATCAACAAATTAATAGCATTGTTTAACTGTTTTGCCGTTTGATTCCATGGTCTTCGAGTGGGATTCCCTTTGCCTCCGTTTCCGCCTCCCCTTGGCTTCTCAGCAGTAAGAGGATTAAATAAGGGCAAGGGGGCCAAACCGGTTAATTCCAGAAAGTGGTTTGCAGCATGTGAACCACATAAAAATGCGCCGCTATGCTTCCCATCTTTACTTCCGTAAGAAAAACAATAATAACTATCTGTTAATATTATATTGGTGCAGCTAAGTTTTTTTTGCCCCGCTAAAAGCTGAACGTGAGCAACTGCCTTGAGATTGTATTTATTTACAATCCTCCTCCTACTTTCTTCACCTCGACACTGCATCGTTGTTCCTTCATGGTTAAAAATATGATGTGCGGATCTGGATATCACATTATTATTCAACCACTAACCGCATGTTCTGAAAAAATGAATATTATCCAACCGAGCTGAAAGAAGGTTGGCCCGAAACCGAAAATAAATTTAATTGGAGATAATCATTCCCGCCTCGAAAATGCAACAGGAAAGATTGTACCCTTAGTCTCAGGTTCAGTCCATAGATTTTAAAGCAAAATCAAAAACTGTCGCAGAATCGTTTTTTATCTTTTCAGCATGTAGGTTTAAAATCACTCTCTCATCACCCTGAAGCCAGCCGTTTGTCATCAAAGCAAGGGAATTAACTTTTTCATTGAGTGCAGAGTGCCGTGGAATATTTGTATTGAGTAGAAGGCTGCTTTTATGCATTAATTTGACAACTTTCCCCTTATTGGGCTGCTGTCCGTTTTCGGGGTCTGTTTCGAACAGAAGTCCCGCTATTAGATTTTTAAACTCAGAATTCCAACTTACCGAAAGCTGGTTTAAGGTCTCTTTTTTAAATTGATATTGGAGTTTCCTATTTTCAGATTTGATCATATACATTGTGGCGATGAATTGTCCTAAAAATGATATGAGAGCGACCCCTAACATGCCGTATACAGTTAGCCGTGCAGCATCAATTGTGGCAGAGGGTTGCTCTTCACTATCTCTACCGCTTTTAACAATAATTCAATGGCTTCTTTTTCATTCATGATTCACCATCCAGATCCTTGAATACGGGTTGAAGGAATGATACTTGACACAGATAGTGCTATCAAAACAGCCATGGATGAGCAATAAAGAATTTGGGTAACATTTCCCATATATTCATATATGGGTTTAATTATTTGACTTTCTTAGAAATTTACGTATAATTGAGCATCCATTTTTTTTATGATATCGAAATTTTAACTTGACATAGCTCCAATACGTGTCATATTTCAGGAAGAATGCAGTTATGCATTTTATCAAAATAGAAAGCACCCCGAGCGACCTTTCAGCCCCCATTAAAGGCTGTAAACAGTACCTCGGGGTTTTCCATTTTTAGGGAGCCGGTATTGAGAAAAGTTGTTTTCATGATAGATGGCTGGTTTATGCGAAAAAGGATCTATTCTACGAAAGCTTTTTATTACACCGGTAGCAACATACGGGATTACTGTAGAAAACATCTGAGAAACAATGACTCGATATATCGTATTTTTTACTATGACACAGAACCAATGAATAGAAAGGGTCACAACCCAGTTTCAAACAAGGCTATTGATTTTAGTAAAACTGCCACAGCGACCCAGCAGACGGCTCTTTTAAATTCTCTAAAAACAACCCCCAATTTTGCTTTAAGACTCGGTAAGACTGTCTGGAGAAATAAGCAATGGATTCTTGCTCCGGATAAGCTTAAAGCCCTTTTAAGGCAAAAAATAACAATTGATCAAATAAAAGAGAGCGACTTAAAGCCACGTATAGAACAAAAAACGGTGGATATGAAAATTGGCATAGACATCGCTTTGATCGCACTAAAAAAATTAGCAGATGTTCTGATCATAGTCACCGGAGATATGGATATCGTCCCGGCCCTTAAAGAGGCAAGGAGGGAGGGAATGATTGTAGGTCTTGATCCTTTAGATAATAAAATTAATGATTCTCTAAGTGAGCATGTGGACTTTGTTCAATCCTATATAGGGGATTATAAAAAGAAGAAAGGATGTGAAAAACCCAAATGATTTGAGTTCTTAAATAGCCCGGCAACCGCCTTACAGCCAAAACCGCCTTTTAGTAGTTGGCATATTTTTACCAAAGATATATTGAGGTACAAAATCCCCAATGAAAGGAGGTGATTTTATGGCTAAGACCAAAGGCCGGAAGCTGAAAAAGGTTCATGTTCCAGAACATACCAAAACAGTGAAAGGTAAAAAGGTCAAGGTTCGCGAGCATTATCGCTCGACGCCTGACTAACGGTTAGGTCGGTTGCCGGGCTATTTAAGGTGTCAATAAAAATTGTGCCCAAAATGTGCCCAGTTTAATAAAAAACAGTAAAAAACAACGCAATCTATCCAAAAGAATGAATTTCAAAAAGGCTTATAAATAAAGACTTTCATGGCTTAAAATAGTACAAGCCAACATACTTAAAAACGGGCAAATCAGATCGACACGGTAGAAGTCAGCAGTTCAAGTCTGTTCGTGCCTACCATAAAAATTAAAGGGCTTTACGGAAAAATCCGTAAAGCCCTTTTTTGATTTCTGTGCCCTATACACAGATTATTTAAAAATTACACTCTCCAATTTTCTGACCGCCGCTTGATTTGTCGGTTTCATTAACCCCCTGTGTCAGCATAGATGTCGCCTCAACTGAAAATTATTTTGGGGCATTAAGGCAACGAAAATGGGATATCCTATCCAGTTAAAAGAAGCTGTGTTACAAAAGGTTCTGCAAG
>PIVQ01000911.1 GCA_003354055.1 Desulfobacteraceae bacterium
CTTTGAAATTCCATGGTATTGCCTGAAAACTCGATTTTTCCGGTTTTTTCCCTGAAGTAGAGCTTGATCGGGGTCAGACTTAAAGGAATCATCTGGCGCAATTGGTTGACCAGATAGCGTTTGTAGGAAAAATGTACTGCCTTGGGATAATTGACAAAGCAGACAAAACAGGGCGGTTTTGTGGCCACCTGGGTTGAGTAGAAAAACCGCAGGCGTCTGCCCTTGTGAAGAGAAGGCTCTTCCCTGTATACGGCATCCTCAATAATCCGGTTCACCATGCCCGTGTTGATCCTGTGGCAATACTCCTTATGAACCTTGAGCACCTCATCAAAGATCTTGTGACACCGCTGGCCGGTTTTGGCTGAAATGGTCATGGCCGGAGCATAGGAGAGGAACTTTGACATCTGGCGCAACTCTTTTAAAAAGGCCTGCTGGCCCTTTTCCGCCTTGTCCACCAGGTCCCATTTATTCAGTATAAAAATGGCACCGCAGCCCCTTTTTTCCGCATACCCGGCAATGGTGATATCCTGGTCTGTAACCCCTTCCGAGGCATCGATAAGAATCAGGGCCACATCACAGTCATCCAGGCTGTCCAGGGATTTTAAAATGGAGAATTTCTCCAGCTTTTCCTTGACCTTGCCCTTACGTCGTATGCCTGCCGTATCCTTGAGAACAAATTCCCGACCCTTATGAGTAACGCTCAGTTCAATGGCATCCCGGGTGGTACCGGCCTTGTCATCCACCACCAGCCGCTGTTCTCCGAAGAGTCGGTTGGCCAGAGAGGATTTACCCACATTGGGGCGGCCGACAATGGCAATACGGATGGGGGTATTTTCATCATCCTCTTCCTCTATGTGCCCTTCCGGCAGTTCTTTAATCAGATCATCCAAAAAATCCGGAATACCGACACCATGCTCGGCAGAAACCATGTAAAAGTCGTCCACCCCCAGAGTGTAGAATTCCCCCAGCTCATCCCGCTGCTTGTAGTTTTCAATTTTATTGATCAGGTAAAATACCTTTTTTTCAGTCCGGCGCAGGATATCGGCAAGTTCCCTGTCATAGGGAGAGAGCCCTGTCCTTCCGTCCAGTACGAACACCAGAACGTCTGCCTGATCCACTGCGACCAGAAGCTGTTCCTTGATCTGGGAGGCAAAGTAGTCATCATCCGTGCTTAAAAAACCACCGGTATCCACCAAGGTAAACGGGACATCTTCCCACTTGGCATCTGCATAATGCCGGTCCCGGGTCACACCGGGCATATCATCCACCAATGCCTGGCGGGAACGGATAATTCTGTTAAATAATGTGGATTTTCCCACATTGGGGCGGCCCAGAAGAGCCACAACCGGTTTCATATCTTAACCTCCGAAATAAAGGTACCTCTAAAAATAAAAAAAATTGAACAAAAGGCCATTTTTAGAGGTGGCCATAATGCTTGCAAATCAGACCATTATACACCAAAACAATAAATTTAGGAACAGGGAGATTTTAAGATGCAGGGATTGTCCCGGGATTTTCAACGAATTAAAGTGTAGTGATGTCAATCGCAGACAGACCGACAGGGGCTAATTCATACCCAGGGCAGTCATACGCTCAATGATACTGGCGGTCAGCTCCTTGTCTTTATACGGAAGACGATTTTCCCAAGATCCTGCAGTATTTTTCGTGGCATGGGCTGCATCTTGGGCTTCTGCATGAGCCTTTTCCGGCTCTCCTAAAGCATCATAGGTCAGAGCCAGGTAAGCATGTGCCGGCCAAAAATAAGGATCCTTGACCAGTGACCGCTGAAAAACATCCTCAGCCTGGTCATAGGATTTGGTTAAGAAATAGGCATGTCCCAGATTCCATAAGTACCAAGCCGGATATTTGGGATCCAGACGCATGGCCTTTTGCATATATTGGATGCCTTCCTCCGGACGACCGGCCCAGGTGAGCTGCTCACCCAAAGAGGCAAGCCACTCTGCATTTCCAGGACCCAGGGCAATGGCCTTTCGAATCTGTTCTATCCCCTTTTCATGCTGGTGGCTCCATAGATAAACATGGCCCAGCAATCCATAACCGGCACTCTCTTCTGGATCAATGGCCACGGCTTTTTTGGCCAGGGCCAGGACACGCTCAAGGGAAGCTGGATCCTGATTGATGCCGAATATCCACTCAATGAGGATGGCATGCCCCAGGGCTGCCTGGGCCCGGGCATAATTGGGATCCAGCGTAACAGCCTTCTCAAACATGGCCTTGGCCTGGGCCACCCCATTTTGCATTTTACTGGCCTGGAGTTCAATTCCCCGCAGATAATAATCATAGGCGGCAAAGTCCACCGTTGTCTTCTGGGTCATCCTGCGCTGGTCATCTGAGGTGAGTTCCACGGCAAGGGCCTGCACTATTTTCAGACGCACCTCATCCTGAACTGAAAAGATATCTTCAAGATCCCTGTCATAGCGCTGGGCCCAGACATGACCTTCGGACTCGGCATCAATGAGCTGGGCCGTAATCCGGACCCGGTTGCCCACCTTGCGCACACTGCCTTCCAGCACATAGCGGACCCCCAACTCATCACCGATTTCCTTTATTTTTACGTGTTTCCCCTTGTAGGTAAACACCGAATTTCTTGCGATCACAAAGAGCCCCGATACCTGGGACAGATCCGTGATCAAATCCTCGGTCAATCCGTCGGAAAAATAATCCTGGTCCGGATCCTG
>PIVQ01001763.1 GCA_003354055.1 Desulfobacteraceae bacterium
CCCAGACGGTCATGCATGTATTTATGGCCGACTTCCACGGATTTATGGCTGGCAAACAGATATTGCTTGGCTGCCGGGGCCAGTTCACAGGCAATCAGCGCCCCTGCTGTGGAGATCAGACCGTCGCAAATCACGGGGATGCCGTGGGCTGCCGCCCCGAGCACCAGACCTGCCAGACCGCCAATTTCAAGGCCGCCTACTTTTGACAGAACGTCAATGGGGTCCTTGGGATCCGGGTTGTGCAGGTCCAGACCTTTCTGGATCACGGCAACCTTATTGGCCAGGGCTGCATCGTCAATGCCGGTGCCCCGCCCGGTAAGGGTTTCTACGGGCAGGCCGGAAAAGGCCGCAATGATGGCTGATGACGGCGTGGTATTACCGATTCCCATGTCGCCGGTGCCCAACAGATCCACAGGGGCTTCCGCCTGGAGCTCTTCAACAATCTCAATACCTGCCTCAATGGAGCGGATCGCCTCTTCCCGGGTCATGGCCGGTTCTTTGGTAAAGTTGGCCGTACCGTGCCTGACCTTTTTATGAAAGATGGGAAGGTCAGCGGGAAAGTCATGGTTCACTCCGAGATCGGCTGCTTTGACAATGGCACCGGCGTGGTTGCCGATGACATTAACCGAGGCACCGCCACCGGCAAAGTTCAT
>PIVQ01001764.1 GCA_003354055.1 Desulfobacteraceae bacterium
GGCAGGTTTGAGCAGGCAAGCGGTGGTACCGTCTTTTTAGATGAAATAGGAGAAATCTCACTATCAGCTCAAACTATGCTGTTACGTGTGCTGCAAAGTCAGAAAATTGAACGAATTGGAGGCGAGGAGTCAATTAAAGTCAATACACGAGTCCTGGCTGCTACCAATAGAAACCTTTTAGAAGAAGTTAAAAATGGAAGCTTCAGAGAGGATCTTTACTATCGCTTGAATGTCATTCCAATCAACTTGCCGGCATTGCGTGAAAGAAAGAATGATGTTGCTTTATTGGCGAACTATTTTCTTAAAAAATTTGCCGACGAACAAGAAAAAATAATTGGTAGAATAGATCCGGAGGCTATGCACCTCCTTTTGGACTATAATTGGCCCGGTAATATTCGAGAGCTTGAAAATAGTATCGAGCATGCGGTCACTCTGTCGAAATCTAATAAAATATTTATGTCTGAATTACCGAATCATTTATTTCACAATACCAAAGCTCCACCCACAAAAAAAACAAAAATTCTCACAGCAAACGAAGAGAGTATTATTCGTCAGGCTCTTGATGACTGCAATTGGAACAAAACTGCTGCTGCCAACAATTTAGGCATTAGCCGAAGCACGCTCTATGAGAAATTAAAAAAGTATAACATTCT
>PIVQ01001765.1 GCA_003354055.1 Desulfobacteraceae bacterium
ATGCCACTAGTGCGTAGCCAAGTTCAAAGCTTTTTTGATAAAGAGCCGCTAACCTCTATCGACCCTGATCGCGTTGTCGCCTTAGGCGCTGCACTTCAAGCTGACGTATTAATTGGCAATAAGCCCGATTCTGACATGTTATTGCTTGATGTTTTACCGTTATCGTTAGGCCTTGAAACGATGGGCGGTTTGGTTGAAAAAATCATTCCACGTAATACCACGATTCCAGTGGCTCGCGCACAAGAATTTACAACGTTTAAAGACGGCCAAACCGCTATGTCATTACATGTGCTGCAAGGCGAGCGTGAACTTGTTGATGATTGTCGATCGCTTGCTAAGTTTAGCTTAAAAGGTATTCCGCCAATGGCGGCAGGTGCTGCGCATATTCGTGTTACCTTCAAAGTTGATGCCGATGGTCTATTAAGTGTTTCAGCTATGGAAAAATCAACAGGCGTACAAGCGGAGATTCAAGTTAAACCGTCGTTTGGTTTATCTGACGATCAGGTCGCTAATATGCTAAAAGAGTCAATGAGTAACGCTAAAGGCGATATGCAAGCACGTATGCTTAAAGAGCAACAAGTAGAAGCACTGCGTGTTATTGAAGCGCTTAATGCATCACTTGCAAGCGATGGATCATTACTAGACGATACGCA
>PIVQ01000912.1 GCA_003354055.1 Desulfobacteraceae bacterium
CGTGCGCACCAAACATCCCAGGCAAAATACGGTATTAAAAATGAATCTGCCAGGGACGATGCAGCAGCAGTGCTCGGCGCATTGATCACAGGCAAAAAGGAAATCCTGTCTACCGAAATTCGGGATAAGTTTGCCAGGGCAGGGGCCAGCCATATTCTGGCTATCTCGGGATTACACCTATCAATTGTTGCCTTTGGGGTATATTGGATACTATACTTTCTGCTTAACCGCATTCATCGGCTAACGATCACAGGGCAGGCAAGAAAACTTGCCGGTATCCTGACCCTTCTGCCTTTATTATTATACGCCTTGTTTGCAGGATTTTCTCCGTCAACCCAGCGGGCGTTTATAATGACTGCAGTGTTTATGATGGCCATTCTGATGGAAAAGGAAAAAGATTCACTGAACACCCTTAGTCTTGCTGCCATAATCATCCTGGCCATGGATGCGACGGCTCTGTTTTCCATATCATTTCAATTGTCCTTTTCAGCTTTGTTGTTTATCATTTTGGGATTCGGAGCGGTTTCCAAATGGGAATGGCTGAGAAAAAACAAGGCCGTGAGCATATTATCCGGTGCGGTTCTGGTGACTGTTTTTGCCGGGCTTGGCACCTTCCCCCTGATTGCCAGGTATTTTAATATGGTCTCCCATGTCCAGATAATGTCCAATCTGATTCTGGTACCGGTAATGGGCTTTGTCTGTCTGCCCATAGGGTTTCTCGGGCTGATACTGATGTTTGTTTATCCGAATCTTGCCGCAGGTATCCTGGATCTTGGCATAGAGATCCTCATCATGTGTATTGATTTCATAAAATTTATAACCGGGTTTGACTATTCATGGTCGAGGCTCATTACACCGACATGGGCCGAAGTTGGACTTATCTATATTTTTTTGGCCGGAATTTACCTGATTGCAACCAGCAGGATGAAAACCGGTATCTGGTTAATAATCCTGGCCCTGATCACAGGATCTGCGTGTGCAGTTGTCTCGATTAAAACTAGGTTTTTCCCGGAAAAGCTTACCATTACGGTTCTGGATGTGGGGCAGGGAGGGGCGTCAATAATCCATACCCCGGCAGGAAAAGTTCTGCTTATGGACGGCGGCGGCTTTTCAGGGATGTCAGGTTTTGATGTGGGCAGATATGTGGTCGGGCCGTTTTTGTGGAGAAACCGAATTAAAACCATAGACGGCGTGATTCTTTCCCATCCGGAGTCGGATCACATGAACGGGCTGGTCTTTATCATGGAAAACTTCAAGATCAAAAAATGGATCAGAAACCATGATACAAACAACACACCGGCCTTTGACAGACTGGATCTTCTGGCTGAAGAAAGAAAAATCCCCCAGTATTTTCCTACCCGCACACCAGGCGTCTTCAACTTTGACGAAGTACAATTGATTGTAGGTCCAAGAAACAAATACCGGCGCCACGGAAACCGAAACAATAACTCCTTGATCTGCCGGATCAAGTACAAGGGATTTTCAATGCTGTTTCCGGGGGACATTGAAGGATCCAGAGAAAAGGTACTTGTCCTTGATAAAAATACTGAGTTGAAATCAAAGATTTTACTTGCCCCGCATCACGGCAGCAAAGGATCCAGCACCAAGATTTTACTTGATAAAGCCAAGCCTGAAAGTGTAATAGTATCATGTGGATATAAGAACAGATACGGGTTTCCCCATCCCAACACCCTGAAAAGGTACAGGGCACTGGAAATCAGGGTCTTTAGGACAGATCTTCACGGGGCGGTTATGGTAACCACCCAAGGCCAAGGCTATCACATTAACACCAACAGGGGTTTTTAATAATTTGTACTTCATTTATTTTCCATATGTACTGATCCTGGGCTGTCTCATGTTTTACGAATGTCGTCAACGCAATCATCCCATTTGGTGGGCAGCCCTGGTGCTTGCCGCCCCCGTCACCACCCCGTACTTTATTTTCAAATCCAGAAAAAGAGCAGGCGTGATTCTGTTCATGATTTTCATGACCACCTTTTCGATGGTGACTGCCTCTGAGTTGTATATCTATTTTCAGATGAAGGAAAAATACAAATATGCTCACCTGCCGCCCCTGACTCGACAGGTGGTCCGGTTCAGTGAAACCCTGATAAATACAACCCACAGACTGGATAAATCCCTGGATACCCTTGAAAGGATGTCCAAGGTGGAATCCAGGATCATCGAGCTGAAACGGACTATTGAATTTATTGCAGGCCTTCGGGTGCTGATCTCCCAGAACCAGGCTGCCATAAACCGGATGGTAAAGTTTACATCAGACTATAAAACTTATTTTGTCAAAAAAGATCTGAACTGGGTCTACCATATCCAGTTATTTTATACCAATCGCAACGTTATCCAGCATTATAGGAGCCTTGATACCTATCTGAATGATTTTGAATCTCTGCTTAGATTTACCTTTAAAAACTTTGATAGAATCACCAAGGTCAAGGATAAAGAAACTCTTGATAACTATGATGAATACTATCTGAGATATCGCAGGGCCGTGGATTCCCACAACCGCCTCAATGTCAAACGTATTGAATTTCAGAATGACTTTTTACTCAAATACCCGGATATCAAACCCTATCTGCCGGGTAAACGTCAGACTGAAACCTTCCTGCTCTGGGAGTAGGGGTGCTGTCGTAAATACTTGAGAAAGGGCACTACCACCTGATTTTTATTTCCGCC
>PIVQ01000913.1 GCA_003354055.1 Desulfobacteraceae bacterium
TTAGTATCACTTCTTAATTCACTAATTGTGGGTTTTTTTATCCCATAAAGAACATCTTCCATTTGCTCCATTAGTTTCAACATTCCATCAAGTTTTTCATTAGACGGCTTTTCTTTTGAAAGGTTCCTCATAAAATTATATAGTTGATTCTTAAATTCACCAAGTTTATCCATAATCCCCTCCTATAACCTAACAGCTTGACTATCTTTAAAATCTTCATTAACAACCACTGGAAAAATTTCATAAAATTAGGCTAGGAAGACGCTTTTTGTCAAGGAAAGTATGAAATCAATAAAATGATTTATGATTTTCTACCTTTCCCGGATGACATTCAAATACCTATCAGAATGGATTGCCTCACGGCCTAAAAGATTTCACCTTGAAAAACCTTTAATCCCACTATATGATTGAAGATACTAAAAGCACAGCTCATTCCCATCTGACAATTTGACGAATTAAATTAATAGGAATCGTTACAAAATAACTTGATCTAAATACCCTGAAGGGCAGAAACTTGTTTCCAAAACCCCTCAAAAGACTGGGTATTTTGAAAACAAAAGATCAAGTAATTTTGGAGCCGATCCTTAAACGCCAAGAGGTATTCATCTATGAGTTTATCTATTTTATTGGCAGACGATTCAAATATTATCCGCAGGATTCTTTCAAAAGAGCTTCCGGACATTTTTCCGGGCAGGGAACTTTTGCTGACCGAAGCTGCAAACGGTGCAGAGGCACTGACACAGATGATAGAAAATCGCTTTGACCTGGTTTTTCTTGATCTGACCATGCCGGAAAAAACCGGCTACGAGGTCCTTGAATCATTTAAAAGGACGGGTATTAAAACCAACATCATTGTCCTGACGGCAGATGTTCAACCGGAAGCGGAACAAATGGTCAGGGATCTGGGTGCCATCGGTTATATGAAAAAGGAACACACTCTGGACCTTGCCCCCTTAAAGGCAATTTTAGAGGATATAGGTTTGTTATGATACCTGTGCAATTTACTGAAGACCAGGATGACATGCTCAGGGAGGTGGTGAACCTGGCTATGGGACGAGCCGGAAGCGACCTTGCCCGGATCCTCAAATCCTTTGTGGACCTGAGGGTACCTGACATTAAAATCATCGCGGCGGAAAAGGTTGTGGATAAGGTGCTGGCAGGAAGCGTTTTCAACGCAACCGAAATGGTCACCCTGTTTCGCCAACGCTTTTCAAACCCGGTTTTCATGGACGGAGAATCCATTGTCATATTTAACCATGAAACCCGCTGCCAATTCTCCGAAATCCTGGGATTTTCAGATCCCATGGAACGAGTAGAGGAGCTGGATTTCATGCTGGAACTGACCAACATAATGGTGGGTGCCTGCCTGAACAGTATTTCAGACCAATTGTTCGGCCAGGCCATGACCTTTTCCGCACCGGAACTGATTCTGGAAAACATCCCGCTCCAGAATGCGGTATACCAGAGATTCAAAAGGAGGCAGCTCACATGGGACTATACCCTGTTGTCCACAATCACATTCAACCTCAAAAACAAATCCTTTAAAAGCGACCTGCTGATCTTTATTTCACAAGAGGCCATTCCCCACGTCAACGAAGCTCTGGACAGGCTATTGACTGAATATGAATAGATTAGAAATAAACGACATTGAGACCCTGCACAACATTATCGAACAGATCAATATCGGTGTGCTGGCTCTGGACGAACAGAACCAGGTGGTGGGCTGGAACCGGTTCATGGTAGAGCACAGCACAATCCCGACAGAGGAGATTCTTGGCCGGGACCTGTTCACCGTATTCCCGGACCTGCCGCGGCAATGGATGGAACTCAAGTTCAGGAGTGTCCGGCTGATTAAAAATTATTCGTTTGTCTCCTGGACCCAGAAGCCTTACCTTTTCAAATTTAAAACCAAACGTATGACCCGGGATGTGAATATAGAGTTCATGCATCAGGACTGCACCTTTATACCGGTAGAAAATATTTCCACCAAGCAGACCTATATCTGTATAACAATCAGTGATATGACCGATGCTGCTGTCTCCCAAATAAAACTCTCGGAGATTAGCGATAAGAATAAGACCCTGGAGCAGATAAGCATTCACGACGGACTCACGGCGCTCTACAACAGGGCCTACGTGGAAAATCAGATTTCACTTGAATTCAACAAGGCCAGGCGGTACGGCAATGTTTTCTCTTTGATCTTTTTTGATATCGACAAGTTTAAACGGGTCAACGACACCTATGGACACCTTGCAGGAGACCAGGTCCTTAAAAACGTGTCAGATGTCATCAGCGACCAATTGCGGGATTCAGATGTGCTGGGACGTTACGGCGGAGAAGAGTTCCTCATCCTTGCATCGGAAACCGACGGCAACGGCGCTATTATCCTTGCAGAACGCTTAAGAGAAGCTATTGAGGAGACCTACGCCCGGTTTGAAGAAAAAGAGATCTGCGTCACCATCAGTTTAGGTGTGGTTGCGTATAAAAATGGAATGAAAAACCATCTCCAGATGATCCATGAGGCGGATATTGCACTTTACCACAGTAAAACCCATGGCAGGAATGCGGTGAGCAGATACAGGGAAAACGATTGCGAACTGATCCGGACATCGTAGGATCACTCCCAATAAACAACCAGCCCGGGTTATTGGCCCGGGCCGGCAAATGGATCAGGCAGACCGGTCCTCAAGA
>PIVQ01001766.1 GCA_003354055.1 Desulfobacteraceae bacterium
TGGCCGTATTGATAGGTCATCATGCTTTTGTCAAAGACCTTGGTGCCCATGACAACAGGATGGATGGTGTAGGTTGTGCCCATGACTGACGTCCTTTGTGTTGAAAGTTATCCTTGGTATTACCCCGTAAACAGGTATAGGGAAAACCGTATCAGGTGTCAATGGGGCAGGATAAGGCAGGAGAAAAACAAAACCCGGATTCTGGAAAACCAGAATCCGGGTGTGCTTTTAAAATACTACAGATTAGAGAATCTGTTTGAGGAACAACTTGGTCCGGTCGTTGATCGGATTGGTATAGAATTGTTCCGGGGTGCCCTCTTCAACGATCCGGCCTTCATCCATGAAGATGACGCGGTCTCCCACTTCACGGGCAAAGCCCATTTCATGGGTAACGCAGACCATGGTCATGCCTTCTTTGGCCAGAGTTTTCATTACATCCAGAACCTCGCCGATCATTTCCGGATCAAGGGCGGAGGTGGGTTCGTCAAAGAGCATGATCTTGGGATCCATGGCCAGGGCTCTTGCAATGGCCACACGCTGCTGCTGGCCGCCGGAAAGATTGGAAGGCCAGGCATGGGCTTTTTCGGCAATGCCGACTTTTTCAAGCAATGCCATGGCCTTGTCTTCCCTCTCTTTTTTGGATCGTTTCCG
>PIVQ01000914.1 GCA_003354055.1 Desulfobacteraceae bacterium
ACAGATAAGAAATACATCTCCAGAAAACGGCTTTCCGAGCTGATCAAGCAGGGGGAAGACATTGTCATTATCGATAATGAAACAGGAGAAGATCTGACCGCTTCAATTGTGTCGGGACTGATTGCAACGACAAGTGGTAAGGCAGGCGGTGGCGCAGTATCCTCCGGTGTTCTGATCCAGCTCTTCCGGAAAGGCGGGAACGCCCTGACCGATTATGCAAAACGGTATGTCTCTTTATGGCAGAAATCCTTTACCCTGGCTGAAGATGAAATTGACAGCATGGTTAAAACCCTTGTAAAAAACAAGGAGATTTCCAAATCAGAGGGGAACCGCCTGAAAAATGAGATCATCGGATATACAACCTCACTAAAGGACTGGATTTCCGATACCGTGGATGCAAGGCTCAAAGAAGTCTTATCCGCAACAAATCTTGCCACAAAAAATCAGGTTGCGGAGTTAAGCCAGCGCGTCAACACTCTGGAAGCAAAACTTGCGCAGTTTGAAGACCTGCATGAAAGGGAAAAGGCTGAATAAGGGCTCCTTATTATAAAGGATAGCAATTTCACCGATTCTCTGAATAACCCTGTAAGAAACCATAGCGCCCCGGCAGGCCTGCCCGCCGTGGCTTAAGGCGAATATCAACGAATCGCAGCGAATCTCATAACTTTCTTATGAGATTCGCTACGCAATCCAGGAGAAATTACGCGCCGGCAACCGGTCCGGAAACGGCAATTTTCGAATTCATTTCAACGTATCACCACCATTCAGGCATAAAGGAAAAAAAATGCTTCCAGATTATTTTGAGTTTTCCCTCCCCACAAAACTGGTCTATGGTATCGGCATCCTTGATTCAATTGACGGTGCTGTGGCCAGGTTCGGTAAAAAAAACGCATTACTGGTAACAGATGAAATCCTTTTAAAAACAGGGCTGGTTGACAAGGTCAAAGACGGATTTCAAAAAACCGATATTAAAATTGCCGCCGTGTTTGACAACGTACCCCCCAATTCCCGAATTACCACCGTTCAGGAGTGTGCCGCCCTGGGAAAAAAACATAAATGCGATATGGTAATTGCCGTTGGCGGCGGCTCTGTCATTGATACGGCCAAAGTGGCCAATCTTCTCATGACAAAAGGCGGGAAGATTGAAGATCACATGGGTGCCTACCTGCTTGACAGCAGTGATAAACTCATGCCGGCCATTGTTATTCCCACCACAGCCGGAACCGGTTCCGAAGTGACAAAAGTCGCTGTAATTGCAGATCCTGACAATGATGTTAAACTTCCCTTTGCCGAAGATCAGTTTCTGCCGGATCTTGCCATTCTCGACCCCTGGATGACGGTGTCCATGCCGCCGCGACTAACAGCCTATACAGGGATGGACGCCCTGGTACACGCCATTGAGGCCTACGTTGACAAGGAGTGGTCTCCGGCCTCGGATGCTTTTGCCCTCCACGCCATCGGGCTCATCACCGACAATATCCTTCAGGCATGCGACAAACCCGATGACCTGCAGGCCAGAGGCGCCATGCAGGTGGGCAGTTTTCTTGCCGGTGTGGCATTCTCCCATTCCATGGTCGGTATGGTTCACGGAATTTCCCATGCCTTAGGCGGTGTCTACCATATCCCCCACGGCCTGGCCAACACCCTTATCTTACCTGAAGTCATGGAGTACAACCTGGATGCACAAGTGGACCGGTATGCGGATGTGGCCCTGGCCATGGGCGTATCGTTCCCCACAGTCGTCAGCGACAGCCAGAGCGTTATCAAAACAGGTGCTCTGGATATCGTGTCCCGAGCTGTAAAAAAGACAAACCTGGATACGATCAAACGGGTGGTGGATGCCAAATCCCACAAGATCCGGGATTTTGCCGTCAAGAAACTGGAAAACTTAGGATTTGTCGACGGCTGGATCAGACGCCAGGCTGCCGTAGCCGGTATTGAAAAGGTGCGGATGCTCAACCGCCAGCTCGCCTATCTGACCCAGATGCCCCTGAGCCTCAAAGAGGCCGGCATTGAAGATAATCTTGCAAAACTTGATCAGGTCGCCGAAACTGCCATGGAAGACGGATCCATGCTTTACAACCCGATCGAACCGAACCACGAAGCCGTCATGGATATTGTTGAACGGGTCTACTTTTCAAAGGAGATTCCCCTTGAAGTCACAAAAGAGGACCTGCGACCCTCCGCCCAGAAAAAAGCTGCGGCCGGCACCCTCTCCTCGGTATTTAAAGACAGCGATATGGTCTACGACGTTCTCATGGATTTTTATGATGAGTTAAAGCAGCATCCCGAGATCGGCCCGTCCCTTGCACAGACCAACCTATGTATTCAGTTCAGGTATAAAAGCCCGGATGCAGTGATCACCATTGATGCCTCAGGGGATGAGACAAAACTCATCAAAGGGGAGTTTGACGGCACACCTGAAGTCACCATGTCCATGAATGCCGATTTTGCCCATAAGTTCTGGCATGGCAAGGCCAACCTTGTCACCGCCCTGACCCGCAGACAGGTAAAGGCAAAGGGAAACGTTCCCAAGACCCTAAAACTGCTTCCGATCCTGAAACCGGCCTATGAACTTTATCCGAAATTTTTAAGGGACAAAGGGCTGGACGACTTAATCATGGATTAAGGGCCAAAAACCGTTATTTCATAACAATTAAATTATAAACACCAACCTTAACCAATCAGGA
>PIVQ01001767.1 GCA_003354055.1 Desulfobacteraceae bacterium
ATAGTTAAGTGGGAAACGATGTGGGAAGGCTTAGACAGCTAGGAGGTTGGCTTAGAAGCAGCCATCCTTTAAAGAAAGCGTAATAGCTCACTAGTCGAGTCGGCCTGCGCGGAAGATTTAACGGGGCTCAAACTATACACCGAAGCTACGGACTTGCCGAATGGCAAGTGGTAGAGGAGCGTTCTGTAGGCTGTTGAAGGTGAACTGAGAAGTTTGCTGGAGGTATCAGAAGTGCGAATGCTGACATGAGTAACGATAAGGGGGGTGAAAAACCTCCCCGCCGGAAGACTAAGGGTTCCTGTCCAATGCTAATCAGGGCAGGGTTAGTCGACCCCTAAGGCGAGGCCGAGAGGCGTAGTCGATGGGAAACGGGTTAATATTCCCGTACTTAATATTACTGCGATGGGGGGACGGAGAAGGCTAATCGATCCAGGCGTTGGTTGTCCTGGTTTAAGGTTGTAGGCTGATCACTTAGGCAAATCCGGGTGATCATTAAGGCTGAGAACTGATGACGGTGACTCTACGGAGTCCGAAGTCGATGATGCCATACTTCCAAGAAAAGCCTCTAAGCTTCAGGTAATGTTGAATCGTACCCTAAACCGACACAGGTGGTCAGGTAGAGAATACCAAGGCGCTTGAGAGAACTCGGGT
>PIVQ01001768.1 GCA_003354055.1 Desulfobacteraceae bacterium
TTGTTATAATGCAAATCCTACAAAGGGTAGCAAAGCGAACTGGAGGATTTGTATTGGAGAATATATTATATTTAGTTAGAATAGAATATTGAATATCGAAGATATGAGATATTATATTAGTTAGTTATATAGTATTAATATTTTAATTAGTAATCGAAGAATGAGATTATTGATTAAGATATTATTACTATATTATTATTATTATTTTATACTGTCAATTAATTCTAAAACCTAATTGATAATTAATTGATGTATAAAATAGGTTTATATTCGATTTTACAATTTTAAATATGAGCTAGCTCATAGGAACAATTGTAAAATCTTTTGATTTCATTTTGTGACTTTCAATTCCCTAGGGATTCTCTAGGGAATTGGAAGATGCAAAATCAATCGACCTTAAAAATTAGCCTATTATACATCTTTATGTTACCATAGAATAACCGGAAAATAAAGTAAATGATAAGATAAAAAAGGAATAAAAAGTAGATCATTTGAATTCTATAACGCTAATTTTTAAGATCTCTATATATTATATATTGTTATAATGCAAATCCTACAAAGGGTAGCAAAGCGAACTGGAGGATTTGTATTGGAGAATATATTATATTAGTTTATTAAAATAGAATATCGAAGATATGAGATATTATATT
>PIVQ01000182.1 GCA_003354055.1 Desulfobacteraceae bacterium
CCGACAACCCGCAAATGATAGGCGCACTGGGTGCGGCCGTGATTGCCCGCACTATCATGGAAAAATTATAATATGGATGCGCGACTGCTCACCGATATCACCGATATTCACCACAACCGGTTCGAGATACTGAAGGCCTGCCGCCGTCCCAAGATCGGCTGGGTCTCCATTTACACTCCGGAGGAAATCATATATGCGGCCGGCCTGATTCCTTACAGGATCTCCGGGGAAACCTGTCCCAAAGCCACTAAAGCCGCAGCCTTTATGCACCGGAACATCTGTCCCTATGTATTAAGCTGCCTTGAAGAGGTGCTGGCAGGAAAGCACGATTTCGCCGACGGTGCCGTCATTACCAACGTCTGTGACGCCCGGCGAAGATTGTTCGATGTATGGAAATACTTTAGAACAGATGATTTCGTTCATATGCAGGATCTGCCCAAGGTCATCGACAACACCACGAAAGAATATTTCATCACCGAGCTGCAGCATCTCATGGATGTGCTGGAAAACCGCTTTGATGTGAAAATAACAGGGGATTCATTGCGTCACGCCGTCTCAGTCTATAACCGGTCCCGGGAACTATTGCAGCGGCTTTATGATTTGAGGAACGATATCCACCCGCCTATTACCGGTGAAGACTATATGTTTATCGTTAAAGCCGCCATGACAGGCGTAAGGGAGACCTTTAACCAAAAGTTGTCACTGCTTCTCAAGGATCTTTCGCGGCAGGGTACCAAAAAAAATATAGATAAACCTAAGGTTATGATATGCGGCAGTTACTTCGACCATCCCCATATCATACGGGTGATCGAAGAGATGGGCGCAGTGGTGGCATGCGAAGATATCAGCAATGGGGTCAAGTATTTTACGGGCGCAGTGGATGAAGGCAAAGAACCCCTTGCCGCCCTTGCCGATTACTACCTGGATAAGGCCACATGCGCGGCATTCTTCGATTCGGCAAAGCGTTTCGACCATATGATGGGGCTGGTCGAGCAGTATCATGTGGATGCCGTGATATATGTATCCCTGAAATTCTGCGACAACAACCTGATCGATTGGCATTATCAACAAAAGCGCCTCTCAGAAAAAAACATATCGGTCCTGTTTCTCGAAACCGAACGTATGGTCTCCAACATGGGCCAGATCAGGACTCGGATACAGGCATTTTTTGAATCTGCCATGCTGAGATGAATCCGGCTAATTTAATACGAGACATTCAGTACCGGATATGATACGGAGGTTATATGAAAACAAAAATCGCACCGGCCTACAGTCTGAAGCAATTGCTGCATCAATCCTGCAGTTTAATGGCGCCATACCGCAGTATCTACCTGCCCCTCATTGCGGCAACCCTTGTGGAGGTGGTCTATGCCATGGCGGGCCCCCTGATGTTCCAGGCAATAATTGACAAAGCCATCGGCAACAATGACATGAGACTGCTGGGAATACTCATGACCGTATTGGGAATCGGGCTTGCCCTCACCATCGGGGCCAATATTGTGAACGTGTACATGTCGGGCCGTTTGGGCGCCGTGGTTGTGGATTCCCTTCGCGCCAGGCTATTTCGGAAACTGAATGACCTGTCCGAAGGATTTTACCGGAAAAGGGGAGCCGGAGATATTGTATCCCATTTTTCAAACGATTTGACAGCCGTGGAAAATTTGATTTTCCGGGGGATTCCCCTGGCCGGCGGCGCCATCCTGGTGATCATTACCAGCCTGGTGCTGTTGCTTACCATCGAGTGGCGGCTCTTCATTGTTGTCTTGGTGATATCCCCGCTGATTATGGCAATTATGAGATGGCTTACCCCAAAGGCGTCCCAGGCCAGTTATAAGCGCAACCAGACCGAAGGGGTTGTTCTGGACAAGGTGCAGGAGGCCGTTACCGGCCAGTCCGTGATCAAATTATTCGGACTGGAAAAAATCATGGAAAAACGGCTCCGAAAAAGGACCGATCAACTGGTATCTGACGCCGTTAGTGTTAATTTTTTAGGTTCCCTGGTAGGAAGGGTCACCAACCTCGGAGTCGGCTGCCAGATCATGTTGATCCTGGGGCTGGGTGGGGGAATGGTCATCAAGGGATACCTGACCCTCGGCGCCCTGGTTGCCTTTATCACTCTGCTGTCCAACCTTGGCATGGCGACTATGATGCTGTCCACTACTTCCCCTATGTTTTTCCAGGCAGTGGGAAGCATGCAACGGATTGACGAGTTGATTCTTCAGGATACCGATGCAGGTGATCCGCCTGATGCGGTTGAATTTGTGCCCCTGGCACGGGAAATCCGGTTCAACCGGGTAAATTTCAGTTATACGGGCCGGGACCGCCAGCTGGACGGGATCGATCTGACAGTTACCAAGGGTGAAACCGTGGCATTCGTGGGCTCCAGCGGTTCCGGGAAAAGCACCTGCCTTAAACTGTTGGTGAGAATGTATAACCCGGACCAGGGTACTGTCACCTATGACGGCATCGACCTGTCCAGGGCTATGGGAGATTCCGTCCGGTCTCAGACCGGGGTGGTGATGCAGGATACTTTTCTGTTCGATACCACCATTCGGGAGAACATTCTGTTCGGCAATCCAGCCGCCGATCAGTCGGAAATAGAAACAGCAGCCAGACAGGCCCAAATCCATGACACCATCCTGGCCTTGCCACAGGGGTATGACACCCGGGTGGGGGAAAACGGGGGAGCGCTCTCAGGAGGACAGTGTCAGCGCATCGCCATTGCCCGGGCTTTGCTGCGAAAGCCCCGGATTCTGGTGCTGGACGAAGCCATGGCCGCTCTGGACCCGGTCACTGAGAAAGCCGTGAACGATACCATTCAGAGCCTGTCCGGAACCATGACTATTATTACCATCACCCACCGGCTGGAATCGGTTCAGCATATGGACCGCATCTTTGTTCTCCGTAAAGGAAAGATCGTGGAAAAGGGGCCCCACGAAGAACTTCTGACCCGGCAAGGGGAGTATTCCGCATTGTGGAACAAGCAGAGTGGGTTTGAATACAAGGACCATACCTTCCACATCACGGCCGACCGCCTGCAGGGTATTCCCCTGCTCTCCGACCTGGATGCGACGTTCTTGGAAAAGATATCCAACCGCCTTACCACTGAAATATTTGAGCCCGGCACTGAAATACTCACCCAGGGGAATAAGGGCAAACAATTTTTTATCATCGGTAAAGGCATCGTTGATGTGGAACAGACGGACGACCAGGGAAAGGTCCAGCAATTGGCGCCCCTTGAAACCGGCGATTATTTCGGTGAGATATCCCTGCTGGCGAATATTCCCATAACCGCCACGGTCAGGGCCAGGACAACCACCTATTGCCTTACCCTGAGCAGTAACCAGTTTAACAACCTGCTGCAGGAAATACCTGCCCTGCGCACAGCCATCCAGCCGATGATGGAGGCCCGTTTGAAAAAAGGATGATGATCCTGCCCTGCTGTTTTATGCAAGCTTCCGGCTTTCAAAAGTGTATGAACGTCACTGTGAACTGCTTTGACATCCTGTTTCAATCTCCTGAATAGACAGAATGTCTGCTCCTGTTATAACATGATGATCACCGTCTCGCCCGGTTCATTGGGCTTGTTTGTTTTAGCGCGAAGATTAAATATTATCTTTATTCTCAAGGTTTTATTTTAATAAAACAATCTTCATTCATTGTATTCCAATATTCGAAAATTTTTACTGGCATAGCATATTTCTTAGGATCTGGATTTATATTAAACTCACCAAATTCTTCTGGCAGTTCAATTTGGGCTAATCCTTTTTTCTGCTCAAAATTTGTTTTCAAATCCATCAATCTCCCCCAGGAAATCCTGTAATCGCCTCGTCTGTCAAGAAAATTGGTGTTAATATTTTTGCTAATAACCCTTCCTTGCTGGATATCCTGACTTCCCTTTACAAACTGAACGAATTGCCTGATGGTCATGTCCTTCTTCCCCCCAAGAATCCAGAAAAGAAAAAGGACTTTCTCCGATATTTCTCTAATATCGTCGAAAGTGGAAATGAGTACGCTTGACCCAATATATACCATCTCCAGTCTTTTCAATTTTAAACGGGGGTCACCGCATTCATACCAGCTTTCTTCTATTTCACCAGGATCTTCATCTTTGCTCTCTTGAAACTTCTTTTCTTCGGGTATCAGCAGTTCAATATCCGACAACGTTAACCTTGAATTAAAATCTTTCCACTTCTCTTTTTTTTCGGCTCCGTTTTTTATTGTACCGGCAAATATCCAAAAACATGGATCAATATGAAATTTTTTCTCAGCCCTGACATAAACGCTGTCCTCCAGTGGTGCCAGAAAGGAACTGTATACGGGTTGTGAGTTTATGGATGTATTGATCTCGTCCACGAACACTATTAGGGGTTTACCATCCTGGTTAGCCTGTTCCGTAACAATCCTGTCAAACATATCGATTATATCATTTCTTGAGTTCATCAATGTGATATTGAAATCCAAGAAATCATAGCCCAGTGACTTGGCCAAGCTTTTGGCCAATCTCGTTTTGCCAGAACCGGGGGGTGCCTTTATAAGACAACTGGCAGACTTTCCTCTACTATCTCCCCTGAACTTCTCAAGGGCATTGACTAAATATTGAAGCGTATTTTTCTTATCTGTATCAAGGCAAATATAATCATCCACCTCCACTGATGCTCTAGATAATTCAAGGGTTAAATCTTTATTCTCTAATTTTTTAATTGTTCCCAACCCTTCATAGGCATTTTTCCAAGTATCCAATGCGTTCTTCAAAGGCAACTTGCTTTTAATATCCGTATTTTCATCTTTTACATACGAAGAGGCAAGGTCCAGTTTTGGTTCCAAGGCCTTAGGATCCCATTCATCCGGTTCTGTCACCCGTTTATTTTCCAATTCAATATACTTTCTTGCAAAAGTAAGGGATTTTCTCAGGTGTTTTTCCAAAGTTTCATTAAGAAGGTCTTCAATTATTGGGGGCCGGTTTTCTTGTTCGGTGAGTTTACTTTTATAAACATCCATGGCAACCAAGCTTCCGAACATGATACTCGCAAAGGGAGTACTAATAGGAAAAGGGTTGGTCAGGGTATCCCTTTTTCGCTGGATGATCAGGCTACCTTCTTTTTCATCATCCGTTTCAGAATTAAGGGCTATGGTCATATGGCCTGCCGGAAAAGCCATGATGGAAGGTTTTTTCTGTAGTTTGAATACCGTCCTCAATTCATCCATCTTATCTAATGCGGCCTCGGTCTCATATCCTTTAGAAGTCAGCCATTTTGTAGTTTTTTTGTCTCTTTTCGCTTCATCAACTGCTTTGTCTGGAATTATGAAAAGTCTGCAAGGAACCTCTTTTAACTCTTCCAATAAATCATTTTCGGCATTGTTTATCCATTTTTTGCTGGAGATAAACCATGGGACTTTGTTGCTGATCTTTTTTCTCAAAGATTTTATTAATGCTGGGGAAACGACTCCTTTCCCCAAACATTTGATAACAACGGCATGAAATTCGTCTTTAGTAACGTCATCAACCAAAGAATCTGCGATATGATCATCGGTTATCCAATAAGGAGCATTGCCTGAGACCGGTGTTTCCCAGTCTATTCTGGACAAATGCTCCATATTTGAACGGGAATGCTTGTATATCCTAACAATCCTGGTTGTGCTGATTGGTTGTTCAGCAGTTATTTCATCTGCGATATTCACAAGCCTGATATTGTTTAGCATATTTGTGTTCGGAGACTTGGTTTTAATTTGCCCTGAGGGTTGGAGAGTCCGTCCTTTTTCTGCGGATACCAGTATATTGCTCAAAAAATCGGTATCCTCCTTGTTCCATATTCCGATTCCCGTAAGGTTGACATCAAAACTGTCTAAATTTGACAAAGCCCTATATATTACCGATGCTGTTGCCCCTGCTCCGCACAAATCGTCCACAGCACCATCTTTCATGTTCAGGCATCTGAGATGGGTTTTCCCGGTTCTGCTGCTCGCGGAAGATCTGTGCACACCACAAACCCAGTGTTGGTCGATCATCCAGTCTCCAACTACCAAGATATTTATTTGCTCTTTTTTGTTAGGGTTTACCATTTCTTGCCTCCATCTGAGTTAAATGTATCCAAGGACGAGGTTAACATATAATCGACTGTCTATTCTTCACTCTGTAAGTTTGCCCCATCTGACTTGCCGCCATTACTCTCCTTTATGGTTGATGCGGTACTGACTGGCGAGAAAAGCCCTAAAGTAAGCGCAGTTACCATAACAAGTAGTTGACCAAGTAGTTGACCGGACCCGCATAGTCCGGATATCATTCCGAAATAGTTGATATCTGACAATAATTGAAAAATATCTTATTGTTTCTAATCGCATATCATCTGAGTTTGAATGATATACGCATGAGATAATTGCGACATTCGATCATGGGCTTATCCCCGATTTTTCATTCTGAAAAGCAGAATCTCTCATCAAGAAATCATTACCGGTCTGAAAATGCAAGTAGAGATTTGATTTATCGGAAAATGGGTTTGTGGTCCGGGAGCGAATTTAAAAGATTTGCAAGCCCGGAGGAACAGGCAATTGGGGGCGCGGAGGCCTGGATCGGCGTAACCTGAAGGTCACACGTAAATTTTCGGGGCGTCAAGGACTGAAAGAACCGGAAATTTCCGCTATCTCGAAGCTGAGGACGAGCTGAGGGATTTTAGAGGAAGGTCCCGCGCCTCCGGCTGCCGGGTTTTCTGATCCAACATCAGCATACCTACTTTGCTACAAGGAAGGGCATAGGTCTTTGTTGTGTCCCTTTTTGAAACTTGACGGGAATCAGAGCTGTTCTTATTCTATGCAATACGTAAAATTTCGTTGGTTTTGGTAATAATTTCAGAGAAAGGAGTCTTAAATGACCATTGACTGGGCATATATCAGAAAAGGCTGAGTCTCCTGTAAAAAGGCTCAAAAGGTTTTTGAGGAACAGCAGATAGAGGTTAAGCAGGTTGCTGATGCCAGGAAAGAAAAGATCGATAACGATCAGGCCTGGGAAATAATACGGGAGTTTAAAACCGTTCTCATCGGGAAGGGGAAAAAGATTTTGGAGTTTGCCCCTGATGAGGGAAACCGCGAGGAGATTCTAAAGGCTGCCATGGGGCGGTCCGGGAATCTTCGGGCGCCGTCTATTAAACTGAACGGTAAATTGCTGATCGGTTTCAATGATGAGATGTATACGAACTTGTAAAAAGAGATGAAAAAAGCCGGGTTGTTGTAAGCAACCCGACTATTTTTTCACCAAATCTTCAGCGGTATTCAGCTGGATTGACTAAGGATCGGCTCTAAAATTACTTGACCTTTTGTTTTCAAAATACCCAGTCTTTTAAGGGGTTTTGGAAACAAGTTTCTGCCCTTCAGGGTATTTAGATCAAGTTATTTTGTAACGATTCCTAATCCTGTATCTTTAAGCTTTAGGCCGAATATCAAAAATAAACCTCCCAGGTGTTTGGCGCGGCATTTTCAAAGGCTGCTATCCACAGGGAGCGCCCAAGTTTGCGTGGGTTGATTTATTTTGATGCCGCGCCTTATCCAAAGGTTTTCTGAATAGCTGTTTCCACTGCATCAACAATGGTGTCCACCTGCCCTTTGGTGATGATCAGGCAGGGGGCAAAGTTCATGATGTTGTTCAGGCCGTGGAAGCTGGAGTTGGTCCGGCCCACGATGACGTTCTGTGCCATAACATTACCCATGAGTTGTGCCATCTGACCTTCGGTGATGGGTTCCTTGGTCGTGCGGTCGGTGACAAACTCGATACCTGCAAACAGGCCCTGGCCGCGGACTTCGCCGACAATGTCGTATTTGTTCAGGGTTTCAAGTTTTTCCATGAGGTAAGCACCGACTTCAACAGCATTGTCCAGCAGGTTCTCATCTTCAATGATCCGTGTGCTTTCAAGGGCGGCGGTCATGGCTGAGGTACATCCGCCGTAGGTGGAGATGTCCCGAAAGTAGTTTAGACGGTCATCCGGATCCGCTGGATCGCAGAGGAATACATCGTAGACTTTTTGTTTTACCACGGTG
This sequence comes from Desulfobacteraceae bacterium, assembly GCA_003354055.1. The sequence goes on from PIVQ01000182.1 coordinate 8,029, forward strand.
GCGGACAGGGCTTCGTAGGAAGATGCCAGACCTTTGGCCATGGTGATGATGTCGGGATCCACGTCATAGTGCTCATGGCCCCAGAATGTACCGGTCCTGCCGAATCCGCAGACCACCTCATCCATGATCATCCAGATGTCGTATTTTTTGCAGATCTCCTGGAGGATAGGAAAGTACTCGGGTACCGGCTTGAGGATACCACCGCCGGCTGTGATGGGCTCAACAATCATGCCGCCGATGGTCTCGGGACCCTCCTGTAGGATGACGTCTTCCACCTTCCTGGCGCATTCAATATTGCAGTTGCCGTATGTCTTTTCATACGGGCAGCGGTAGCAGGCGCAGTGGGGAAACTCTACAAAGCCGTCCAGAAAGGGACCGAAGTCCTCTTTCCTCTGGGCCTGGCCTGTGGCGCTCATGGCACCGAAGGTGGTGCCGTGGTAGTCACGGTCCCTGTACATGATCTTGTATTTGCCCTTACGGTCCGGGCTGATTCTGGAGGCCTGACGGACGATTTTGAAGGCCTTTTCATTGGCTTCGGAGCCGGAGTTGGAGAAGTAGACCTTATCGTGGTTGGGCAGTTTTTCCAACAGCTTTTTGGCAAATTTGATGGCCGGGACATTACCGAAAACACCTGCAAAATAAGGCATTTTCTTCATTTGTTCACACACTGCCTCTGCAATGGAATCCCGTCCGTATCCTACCATGACGCTCCACACCCCCCCCGAGGTGGCATCCAGGTATTCACGGCCACGAATATCTGTGACCATCAAGCCCTTGCCTTCCACAATAATCATCTGTTCGGCTGCATCAAATACTTTATGGGGCTTAAGATGATGCCAGAGTGCATCCTTATCTGCGGCCACCATCTCATCTGCATCATAGTCCAGCCAGTCGAATTTTTTTTCCATGGGAGATTCCCCCTTACGCTACGATTCTAAAATTTCATGTGTAAGCCCGGCAGTACGTATGGAACTGCCGGGCCTTTTGACGGCATTTACTGCCGAGACTCGTTATGCACCCTGCTGGGGTTTCATATCAGCCTTGTCAACACCGGCTACAGCAACGGGCTTTTTCATGGCATCACGGCGGAACGGTTCGCCAAGTTCCATGTTGGTCATGACTTCAATGAAGGTTGTTTTGCCGTCTTCCATCTGAGTTTTGATGGCAGTGGCCAGGGCTGACTCAAGGTCTTCCATGCTGTATGCCTGAACACCTTCAACACCGCAGGCCTTGGCAATACCGGCATAGCTGACGTTGCGGTCAAGCTCGGTGCCGACAAAGTTATCATCATACCAGAGGGTGGTGTTTCTCTTTTCTGCGCCCCAGTGGTAGTTGCGGAAGATGATCATGGTGATTGCGGGCCAGTCTTCACGGCCGCAGGCAGTCATCTCGTTCATGGAGATACCAAAGGCACCGTCACCTGCAAAACCGACAACCGGAACGTCAGGCTGTGCAATCTTGGCACCCAGGATAGCGGGGAAACCGTATCCGCAGGGTCCGAACATTCCTGGAGCAAGATATTTACGGCCTGCTTCGAAAGTGGGGTAGGCATTGCCGATGGCGCAGGAGTTACCAATATCGGAAGAGATAATGGCCTCCTGGGGCAGGGCGGCTTTAATGGCACGCCATGCCATGCGGCTGGTAATTTTTTCAGGATCCTGTTTCCGGGCGCGTTCGTTCCAGGTTGTTCCGGGATCGTCTTCTTCATGATCCATGGTCACAATCTCTTTGTCCCAGGCGGTTTTGTGTTCCTGTATAGTTGCCTTACGGGAATCGCGGTTTGAATCACCGGCGGTCTCGGAAAGTTTTTCAAGGATGCCGGTGGCAACTTTTTTCGCATCACCCACAATACCTACGGTAACCGGCTTGGTCAGACCGATGCGGTCGGGGTTGATGTCTACCTGGATGATGGAGGCATCTTTCGGCCAATAGTCAATACCGTAGCCGGGCAGGGTAGAGAAGGGGTTGAGACGGGTACCCAGTGCCAGGACAACATCGGCCTTTGAGATCAGCTCCATACCTGCCTTTGATCCGTTGTATCCTAAGGGACCTGCAAATAGCGGGTGGCTTCCGGGGAAGGCATCGTTGTGCTGGTAGCCGCAGCAAACCGGGGCATCCAGACGTTCGGCAAGGGTGATGGAATCTTCAATGGCACCGCCGATAACAACACCGCCGCCGTTGAGGATAACGGGGAATTTTGCATTGGACAAAAGTTCGGCGGCTTTTGCAACAGCATCATCACCACCTGCAGGACGTTCGAACTCTACAATGGCGGGTAGTTCAATATCAATCACCTGGGTCCAGAAGTCACGGGGAACATTGATCTGGGCAGGGGCGGAGGCGCGTTTGGCCTGGAGGATAACCCGGTTTAAAACTTCAGCTATGCGGGAGGGATGGAGCACCTCTTCCTGGTAAGCCACCATGTCTTCAAACAATGCCATCTGGGGTACTTCCTGGAATCCGCCCTGACCCATGGACATGTTGGCGGCCTGGGGAGTGACCAGCAGCAGAGGGGTGTGGTTCCAATAGGCGGTTTTAACAGGGGTCACAAAGTTGGTGATCCCGGGGCCGTTCTGGGCAACCATCATGGACATTTTACCGGATGCACGGGTAAAACCGTCTGCCATCATACCGGCGTTGCCCTCATGGCCGCAGTCCCAGAAGGTGATCCCTGCTTTGGGAAACAGGTCGGAAACCGGCATCATGGCTGAGCCGATAATACCGAAAGAATGCTCGATGCCGTGCATCTGAAGTACTTTTATAAAGGCCTCTTCTGTGGTCATTTTCATGGGTGATTCCTCCATATAAAATTGGGTTGGCCCCTGTCCTGATTCCTTAGGTCTCGTTTCAGGTGTCCGACCTTTGTATAGGGTCAGGGGGAATTTATGGTGTCAGATATCTGATATCTGATATATCAGATATCAGAAACTTGTCAAGAAAAAATGTTACAGCAGATTAGAAACAAAAAAAGAGAAAGAGGCGTTACCAGCTCAGGGTGGAAAGGATCAACTCCTGTTCGTCCAGGATCTCATCCAAGATTTGCGGGGTTGTCATTGGATTCATGATTACGGTTCGCAGGACAA
>PIVQ01001769.1 GCA_003354055.1 Desulfobacteraceae bacterium
GCAATGATAACGACCAGGGACGTATCCTTGAATGCAGAGACCAGAACACTCACCGTGGGCGGAATCACAATCTTCAATGCCTGGGGCAGGATGATCAGCCGCATGGTCTGCATATAGTTTAATCCAAGGGCGTCTGCCGCCTCGTACTGGCCCTTGGCCATGCCCTGGAGACCGCCTCTGACCACCTCAGCCACATAGGCAGCCGTAAACAGAATAATGGCCACCTGAGCCCTGAGGATGGTGTTGATGCTCACGCCCTCGGGCAGAAATAAGGGAAAAATGATAGAGGACATGAACAGCAGGGAAATCAGCGGAACCCCTCTGATCAATTCAATATACCCGACGGACAGGTACCGGATCATGGGCATGTTTGAGCCGCGGCCTAAAGCCAGGACAACCCCAAGCGGATAAGCAGCTGTCAGACCGAACACCGAGAGCAGCAGGGTCAGGGGCAGACCGCCCCATTTCATGCTGTCCACCGGTGCCAGCCCTAAAATACCACCCTTCATAAGGAGGCCCATGGTCACAAGCCCGATAAGCCAGCCGTAACCCAGGGCCTTTGACCAGTATTTCCGGTTGTTGGAAAAAAACAACAGGGCAAAAAGCAACATCATAGCGGTAAAGGGGCGCCAATGAAGTTCATGGGGGTA
>PIVQ01000183.1 GCA_003354055.1 Desulfobacteraceae bacterium
GGGGCGATCAAAAAAGAACTGGGTAAGGAGTTTATGGCAGTCACCCCGGGCATTCGTCCCGAGTGGACCCTGACGGCCAATGATGATCAAAAAAGGGTGACCACCCCCGGCCAGGCTGTGGAACTGGGCAGCGACTATATTGTTATCGGCCGGCCCATCCGTGATGCCAAGGATCCTGTAAAAGCGGCTCAGATGGTAGCACAGGAGATTGATCAGGCACTGGAAAAGGCTTAAGATCCCCAAAAGACAACACCGCCCGGAAGGTGAATTCCCGGGCGGTGTTGTCTTTTAATTTTTTATCGTCTTACTCTTCTTTGTCCAGCCCGAATGCCGAATGCAGGGTTCTGACGGCAAGTTCAGCATATTTTGACAGGATAACGCAGGAAATCCGGATCTCGGATGTGGAGATGAGCCGGATATTGATGTTTTCAGATGCCAGGGCCTTGAACATAATGGCCGCAACCCCTGAATGGCTCTTCATACCAAGGCCGATCACAGATACCTTGGCGATTTCCGTGGCGGTTTTTATCTCACCTGCTCCTATTTGCCTGGCAACCACTTCGGAAATTTCCTTGGCCCGTTCGAAATCATCCTTAGTCACGGTAAAGGTCAGATCGGTTTCCCCGCCGGAGGTTGTGTTCTGGATGATCATATCCACCGAGATTTCAGCTTCAGCCAGGGGACCGAAGATCTTTGCGGAAACTCCCGGCTGATCCGGTACCCGTTTCAGGGTGATACGGGCTTCGTTCATGTCACAGGTAACGCCTGATACAATGGCACTTTCCATATCGGAGCTTTCGTTAATAACCATGGTTCCTTCCTCCTCATTGAATGATGACCGGACATGTACGGGCACATTGTATTTTTTTGCAAATTCAACAGACCTGATCTGGAGCACTTTTGCCCCCAGAATGGCCATTTCAAGCATTTCTTCATAGGAAATAATGGAGATTTTCCTGGCATCGGGACAGATGCGGGGGTCTGTGGTATACACGCCGTCAACATCCGTAAAAATCTCACAGACATCCGCCTTAAGGGATGCGGCAATGGCCACGGCAGAGGTATCGGATCCCCCCCGTCCCAGAGTGGTGATGTCTCCGTCGTCATTGGTTCCCTGGAATCCGGCCATGACAACGATGTGCCCGTCATTAAGGGCCGTTTTCATCCGCTTGCTGTCTATATCCAGAATCCTGGCCTTGCCGGACATCTGGTTCGTATGAATACCGGCCTGGAAGCCTAAGAAAGATTTGGCCTTGTACCCTCTGGCCTTGAGCATCATGGCCAGAAGGGATGCCGTGGTCTGCTCGCCCGTGGCCAGCAGTACATCCAGCTCTCTTTTATCCGGGGTATCCGATGCCTGGTTGGCAAGGGCGATCAGCTTATCTGTAACGCCCGCCATGGCAGAGAGTACAACCACCACTTGATCGCCTGCATCATGGGCTTTTTGTACCCGGTCAGCCACATTGGAGATTCTCTCGATATCCGCCACTGAGGTGCCGCCGTATTTTTGTACTCTTAACGACATGTTTTCTCCTGAATCTTAGCTGTCATTAATATATAAATAATTACAAATAGTAAATTATAAAGATAAGTTGCTTAACAGATTTGATCCCTGTTGTCCAGACGGAAAAAGAGAAATTACCCGGTTGAAATCCTTATCAAATTCAAACCGGATCTCAAGATCAAATTCAAATCCGGTTTCTTCTAAAAGGTTGGGCCATTCCACCGCCACCACCGCATCATCCCCGAGCAGATCCTCAAAACCGATATAGTCAAGCTCATCAGCCCCGCCGAGGCGGTAGAGATCCAGATGGCAGAGCCGCTTTTCCCCTGCCGGATATTCATTGATGATATTAAAGGTAGGGCTGGTAATATAATAGCCTTTTTCCACATCCAGTCCCTGGGCCAGTCCCTGGACAAAACAGGTTTTGCCCGTGCCCAGATCTCCGGTCAGGGCTATGGAAAACCCGACCTGTAACCCTGAGATTGCCTCTCCGAGTTTCTGGCCGATGTCCATGGTAGCCCTGGCGGCGGAGGTTACAATCTGAATCATTAAATTAATTCCTCCAGAGCCATGGGGATGGCCTCCACCATATCGGACGCCAGAAATCCCACCGGTGTCTCTTCTGCCAGGATATCTCCGCACAACCCGTGGATAAATGTGCCGGTAATGGCGGCAGCTTCGGCAGAGAGTCCCTGGGCCAGGAATGCGGCTATCATTCCGGTAAGCACGTCTCCCATGCCGCCGGAGGCCATACCCGGATTGCCCGTGGGACAGATAAAACAGGTCCCGTCCGGACAGCAGGCCAGGGTTTGGGCTCCCTTGAGGACCAGGATGACCTTGTACTTTTCCGAGAATTCTCTGGCAATACCCAGCCGGTCGGCCTGGACTTCCGCATTGGTTTTTCCGGCCAGCCTTGCCATTTCTCCCGGATGAGGGGTGAGGATTATCGGGGCTTTGGCTGAGGTCAGGATAGCCGGATCATCAGCCAGGCAGTTGAGGCCGTCCGCATCAATCACCATGGGAACCTCGGATTTGCTGACCAGATTCCGGATCAGATCCCGGGTCTCAGGGTCTGTGCCCAGTCCCGGTCCCAGCGCCAGGGCCTGTTTGTCATTTAACTGCCTGAGAATGATATCCAGGGTCTTGGATGACAAAGTTCCGAAAGTGGTCTGCTCAAGCCCCATGGTCATGGGTTCAATCACCATGGGTTCAAGGATCCGGGTCAATCCTTCCGGAACCCCAAGGGTAACAAGACCTGCTCCGCTGCGCATGGCAGCATTGGCGCACAGGGCGGCTGCCCCTGTTTTGCCCGGTGATCCCGCCACTACCATGAGATGGCCGTAGGTGCCCTTATGGCTGTCAAAATCTCTGGGCGGTAAAAACCTGCCAATATCTTCGGCCTCAGGAAGAATTAAATTCGGATTTTCCCCCTTGGCAATATGTCCGGGAATACCGATATCAATGATCTCCAGATCACCGGTATGAAAATTCCCCGGATAGAGTACATGCCCTGCCTTGGCAAAGGCAAAGGTAGCCGTGGCATCCGCCTCAATGGCTGTCCCGCAGACCTTTCCTGTATCCGAGTTGATACCCGAAGGGATATCCACACTGAATATTGGCGCACCGGAAAGGTTCAGCGCCATAATTACATCCTTGAAAAAGCCCCTTACATCCGAATTCAGTCCTGTGCCGAAAATGGCATCCACAAAAAGATCATGATCCAGGAGCATTTCCTCGCATTGCTCAAAAGCCTTGGCATCAGGCACTTCAATAAATTCCGAATCCGGATGCTCGGCCAGAAGTTTTTCCGCAAGTTTCATATTGACCAGAGCATCCCCCGTCACCCGGTCCCGGGTGGACAACAGGAAAAAGCTGACGCTTACCCCCATCTCCATGAGATACCGGCCGATGACAAACCCGTCACCCCCGTTGTTTCCCCGGCCCGCCACAATGGCTATCGCAAAGTCCTCTATGGGATCAAAGGTGTCCACCAGCACTTCCAGGGCGCCGCGGCCTGCATTTTCCATGAGCACCAGGCCGGGAATACCAAAATCATTGATGGTCTTTGCGTCCATCTTCTGCATTTGTTCGGCTGTGACAAGGATCATTGTTTGTCTTCCTTATATAATTCACTTTTAATTACCATTTTGCGTAGTGTTCTTCCACCACCCCTCCTGTATCTTCCAGGACGAATGTTTGTCCGGACTGAGTGGTCACCTCACCTTCAAACCTGCCGCAGGGCTGGATAAACCGGCTGGCCAAAATAATGAAATTGTCATTTGCCTGCCGCATACCCTCGGGAAAAAATTTCAACCTGATTTTTTTGTCCTTTGACACAATATTCCAGGGTTCCAATGGATTTTTTGCATCATAGTCATAGGTCATCTCATCCACCGCTTCCGGCTGGCCGTCTATCCACAGGGTATTTTCCAGGGTACCGTTTTCGTAGACTCCTCTGGAGAAGTTGAAGCCTATCGTGGCCGTCGCCCCATCCTCCGCCTTATTCCGTCCCAGTCCTGCCCCGCAGGTCCAGTTCCAGAAGGTCTGCCTGTGATAGGCGCCATGGGTCCAGTCAAACAGGGCAAAGCTGTTTTCAGGGTGCAGGATTATTTCTTTGTCTCCGATTTGAACGCTGCCGCTGGCCGTCATTCCGGCTGCTTTGGCGGTAAAGGCGGTTTTTCCCTCTCCCATGTCCATGGGAAAGTGCATGGGCGCAAACCCCGTATCCCCGGCAAAGATATCAACATCTGCGGTCAGGGCATCGCTTCCCGATCCGATATTTACAGCCAGGTTTTTATTTCCCGAATCCCCGGAAATTTCAACCCGGTTTCCCGAAGTCTTAAACCAGCAGGTCCCTGTTTCCGGATTCAGGTCATACCTGACCTGGCCCAGGGGAGGGCGGACAAAGTCGTGCTCCGTCATTTTTCCCTCTTTCCGGTCAAAGCCAAAGCAGAAGGCAGAGGTGACATACCCCAGATGAACAATGGCCGCTCCTAAAAAAAGCTCCGGCGAGACAATACCGGCATAGCACCACCGTTTTTCTCTGAATGCGTTTTTCAGCAAGCCGGGCAGGGGCAGGCCGGTCAGGGCGGTGGTATCCGGATGGTCGAAACTGCCGGACCAGGGCGCAGGAAGGCTCATGATCCCACCTCCATCACCTCTTTATACCTGAAACAGGAGACCATATGGTCATTGACCATACCCGTGGCCTGCATATGGGCATACATAATGGTGGAACCTACAAATTTAAATCCCCGCTTTTTCAAATCCTTTGAAAAGGCATCTGATTCCTTTGATGTGGCAGGCATTTCATCCATGGATTTAAAGGCATTTATTTTCGGCTGTCCATCCACAAACCGCCAGGCATAGGCATCAAAGGAGCCGAACTCCTCCTGAACCTTTAAAAATGCCTGGGCATTGGTCACGGAACAGTTCACCTTCAGCTTGTTCCGGATAATCCCGGTATCCTGGAGCAGTTCCTGGATTTTCTCCTGGCTGTACACGGCCACCTTTTCAGGATCAAAATCGGCATAGGCCTTCCTGTAACCTGACCGCCGCTTGAGAATAGTGAGCCAGGACAATCCGGCCTGGGCCCCTTCCAGAATCAGGAATTCAAATATTTTTCTGTCATCATGAACAGGCACGCCCCATTCAGTATCATGGTATTGGATATAATCCGGATCACTGGTCGACCAGTCGCAACGTTCCATGGATGTTCCTCCGGGTATTTGCCCAGGTTTAACCCCGGGGATATTTAAGACAATTATATTCAATTGATCTATACAATAAACCTTAGGTGGATGTCATCATAAAAGGCTTGTTGACTTCCCCCCGGTCTTTAGATACACGATAAGGACATACGTATACATATCAGAGCTTTCATTTCATTACAGGAGCCAAAATGCTCAAATTTTTAGTCAGGGAAAAATATTCCATTCTTCTGTTGGCATTGCTGGTCAATGTGATTGCCGCCCCGTTTATGCCAGCGGCCATTAGTCTTGAACTCTTCATGGATATCACATTTACCATTGTGATGTTTGGCGCTATTTTCACCATTTCCAAAGGGCAGAAAACACCGTTGGCTTTTTCCATTGTACTGATGCTGCCCTGCCTCTTTTTTATCTGGTGGAACTATTTTTATGCCCACGATGACAATATTCTTCTGGTGTCCTCCATCCTCCAGGCCCTGTTTATGCTGTACATTTCCTTTTTGATTTTCATCTCAATGCTGCAGGCCCCAAAGGTGACTCTGGACGTTATTTCCTCAGCCATTGTGGTCTACCTGTTCGGAGCTGTAATTTTTGCCAAACTTTACCTCATTCTCGAGCTGACCTATCCCGGCTCCTTCACTATCTCCCACGATGTCATCCTAAAGGATCCGGGCATCCTGCGATACTTCAGCATGGTCACCATCTCCACCCTCGGATACGGGGACATCTCCCCGGTCTCCTCCCAGGCCCGCTCCATGGCCAGCGTGGAAGCCATCCTGGGCCAGATCTACCTGACCGTTCTGATCGCCCGCCTTGTCAGCGTTTACGGCGCGGAGATTAACAGCAGAAAAAAAGATGAATAGAGGGTTTGTGGTGTCGATAAACTCCGGGCCGCGCAAGCCGGGGCAGCCCATCAATATTTTCAAGAGGGTCTAAGCTTGCTGCGCAAAGTGCCGCAAACTGCGGTCCGGTAGGTCCTCACACAAGCGACACTTCTTAGCTCCGCTTAGCTCCGCTTCGCTAAGACCCTCTATAAAAATATCAATTTAACGGCTGCTCCCGCCTCACCCGACCCTCCGAGGTAGAACATCCTTTTTTGCCTATACAAAGCCTAATTTATGTTGTGGAATTTCTAACAAAGGTACCAGAGGCTTGGACTTATTCTAAATAAGGTATACCCATGCTGGACAACTCAATTGTGTATAAATAGGGTCTGAACGATAGTTGTTGACACCTATTCCGTTTTGGATTATAGACCCTACCTGACACACTCAACCAGAACAGGAGATCACCACCCCATGAAAACTTACGGCTATTGTAGAGTCAGCACCCTGGATCAGAACGCCACCATGCAGGAAGATGCCATCAAGAAAGATTACCCCAAAGCCAAGATCCTCACAGAGAAGAAGTCGGGAACAACAACCAAGGGCCGGGAACAACTGGATACCATTCTCAAGATCATTGACAAGGATGAGAAGCTTGTGGTTTGGAAGCTGGATCGATTAGCCAGGAACATGAAAGACCTTCTGGATATCGTGGATGTCATCAAGGCCAAAGGTGCCAACCTGGAGATCCTTGACCAAAAGATTGACACCGGGACGGCATCGGGTATGGCCTTTCTTCAGATGCTTGGGGTCTTTGCTGAGTTCGAGACTAATTTACGGAAGGAACGGCAGATGGCAGGGATCGCAAAGGCAAAGGACAGGGGCGTATACAAGGGCCGTAAACCCTCATTGACCACAGACCAATGCAAGGATATTAGAACCAAGAAAGCCAACGGCATGACCCCCACACAGCTATACAAGGAGTATGGAGTCAGTCGGGCCACAATCTATAATGTTATCAAGACTGCATAGCCCATCAGGATGAATAATCGTGGGCAATACCCCCAGGTTCAATGGAAGTATTCAAGGAGCGTGACCATATAGGGATCGGACAGACTGTCAACACTGGGCATTGACCTGGGTATAGCAAGGGAAGGTCGATCATGCACATGGACAAGAGTTTATCTGGGGTAGGGCCGGAAGGTCGGCACGGGGGGTACAATCGGATCAGTCTGTATATCATACCCCTTCATAAATTTGTGGTGGGAACACTCTATATTGATTCATTTCCTGGCAAACCTAATAACTCACCAGAACGCCAAGCTAATTTAAAACCATGTTTAAGGCATAGATCGTCAAGAGTTTCATAACTTTCATTGTCGAGTGCATTGATTGTTGCAAGTGTCATATGGCTACCTTTAACTATCAGCCTGTACTCTTCATCTTTAAGACCCCAAGCCAATAGGGTTACTTTGATTCTTGCTATCAATGAGTTAGGATCACCATAAAAGTTTGGTTCCTCTCTATGGAAGATACTCGTTTTATTAACCTTATGACTTAAGCTTTCAACCTGTTTAATCAAATAGCCTAACTTCTTGTCCACATCCGGTGCATCGCTGGGCACAACTGCCTGTTGAGACATACTGAAATAACCCCAGAGTGCATTCTCTTCACCATTGTTCATGCAGTCTTCAAGATGAGTCTTCAACGACTTAATTTCTGCGTCCATATCCCATGCTGTAAGACCATCACTGTTGTACGTATGGTGATTTATTATGCCAGTATCAAAGGGTATCTTCCCGGTAACGTCATCCTTGACCATAGCAACTGACTTATTCAGAGCAGTCCGTATACCCAGCTCAAAGAAGACGTTCGGATTAAGGATGGACATATCACAAAGGACAAGGTCGGCAGTCTCAATATTCTTGATTATCTCACCATGGATAATCTCCGAGCCTTTGACAATGGGTGCGATTGGCTCCATACCTGCTGCATCAATCGCAGGTTTAAACAAGTGGTCCAGCACATGTTTGAAATGGTCGCCGTCACCCTTGTATTGTTCAACATAGTGGGCCGGGGTGGTAATAGGCATGATGATGAAACAAGATGGTTTGGACATGAGGGGTCTCCTATTGATTTAGTGGTATGCCCAGTAGGTTGCCTATGGAGGGGCCAATGGTAGACTTAAAGAAATTCCAAAGTTGACTGGCCTTATCTGGTGACAGTGTCAAACCCACGGTTATGGACACCAATACTCCAATTGCTGTATGTATCCAATCGCTTCGGCCTTGTCGTTTGACAGCCTCCTCAAGATATTCAAGTTTAGATTCTACAAAGAGAAGTTGATCTTTATCTAAATCAAAAGTCTCATTAACTTTAGCTGACAATCTACTTAACGCCTCTGAAATCCCATTTGCTTCCTGATATGAAAATGGATCATTAGGGATGTCTTGCGGAATCTGTGAGTCGAACGCTTGTGCATATCCCTCAGCTTGTTCCCATAAATCAGGCTCGTATAATTCAGACTTTAGGACCTCTATCCACGCTTTGATACTGGTTTGTTTAGCCCCATCCCAAGAATCAGAAAGCTTTGTATTTACCCTACCATCCGATCCTGGGTAATACTTTATGCGGAATTGACCACTAACATTTCTATCAATCTGACAATAGTAGTTATGTCTTTTATGGCAAAGGTCCTGCGCGACATCCCACTCATCACAATCAGAAGGAATTGAAGCCCATCGAAAGTCAAGAGGGTTCAAATCAGCAAGATTTAACAGTCTGTATATTTGATTCCGTTGTGCTTTGAGTAACGTCCGTTCTGTTTTCATTTTCACCACCAAAAAGAATTGTCAAATCAATTTTCAATATGAATAATAAGGTATCATTAAAAAGTCAAACCCTAAGAAATTAGATTGTTTTTTATTTAACAACCAGATCTCCTTTTGATGAAAGACCCATTTGCATCATGGTGGTACTAATCAAAGTACTTTTTTGGTACTTAATCAGGATGACCAGGAGTGATAACATAGGGTTTGCAGACGTTTTAAGCGAATCCTACCTCCTCTGCCAACCCTTCTTGCACGGGTGGAGAACAGGATCATACCATTTCAAAAACTATTGATGAAAAATGCGGGTGTTATCTCTTTGATTTCATATCTGCGTCACTACCATGTTCTCGTTACAGGTTCAAATACAAAGTCATCATTCTCATTGATAAAGAGTATTGAGATCCTGTAAAAAACCTTCATAATCGTCATGATTAACCAAGGAGTTGACTGTGGGACTTCTCAAACTCCGAGATGCCTTGTGCGCCCGTAGCTCAGCTGGATAGAACGCTGGACTTCGAACCATTAACACCCGGTAGAAAACCCATTAAGGGATTATCTTTTTCCCTTGATTTTAATACACAAAAAGTTTACACACATGAGCGAAATATTTTACGATTATGAACATGAGGTAATCGCGAAGACACACCATTGGCCTTGCAGTTGGTTAGAGCATGCGGCTCATATCCGCAGAGTCCGGAGTTCAAATCTCTGCGTCGCTACCATATCCATAAAAAAAATCATCAATTCAGTAAATATGAATTCAGGGGCGTCGTTGCTGATGCTTGATGGATTTTCATATAAGTATCATGGTGGTTCGTTATTTGGGTGATATGGCAAATATGCTTGATTTCTTGAGATGTTGAAATTATATTAACGGGGAATAATTAATAATTGAATACATATTATGCCTATACAGAAAAATACTTCTCATTTCCTGCAGCTTACTGAATATATAGTTACGGGTAAGGTGGGCCTTGATGGTTTTATGGCTGAGTTGAGTGTTTTTTATTCCGGGGAGACAACGCCGTATGTTCTTTGGGATTTGACGGATGCTGTTCTGTGGAATATTAATGCGAAGGATGCTGAAGTGCTGTCTTCGCATCGTGGACGGTTTCTGCAGGCCGAAAACAGGGTAAAAACAGCGTTTGTTGCTGATCATGAGCATTCCTTTAACCTTTCCACTTGGTTTAAGCAGTATGGGGAAATGGATCGTTTGACCTTTCAGGTTGAGGTATTCACCTCTGTGATAAAGGCCAAAGAATGGCTTTTCGAATCGTCACAAAAATAGGTTCCGCATCAGAATAATTCAAATTTAATCCATCTGAAATTTACACTATTCCAATTTGGGCTTTGATCTCACCGGTTGGTGAACCGGGTAGGTTCGGATGGGGTGTCCGAGCCATTAGATCGGAATTTTTTAGAGGCTCTTTATGAAGCGGAGTCCAAAAGTCATGTTGTTTGAGGAACTACTGTACCGCAGTTTCATGGCTTTTGCGGAGCGAATTTAGAGCCTCTTAAAATTGTTCGGTCAGGCCGGACACTCCATCCGGACCGGCGGTTTCTGTGCCCCTTAGTTTCCCAATGGATAAAATAAATATGCATGAATTCCTGTTTACGGGATGGATATTCTGCCTGGCGCCGAACCTGATCGGGAGAACCTACCTGGTTTTCCCAAAAGCCATTCAAAGCTTTTTTGAAGGGCTTTTAAACTAAAAGGCTGGGGATTTGGAACTGAAGTGTTTCAAATTTGGGAAAAATCTATATAATGTGTGGGTTAAAGACTTGGGAATAAATATAACTTTTTGAAATTGAGAAGATGAAAATGATGCAGCCTTTAAAATTATACAACACCCTTTCCAGACAAAAAGAAGAATACAAACCATTATTTGATGATTATACCGGACTCTATACCTGCGGTCCTACGGTTTATAATTATGCCCATATCGGGAATTTACGGACGTACTTGTTTCAGGATATTCTAAAGCGTGTTCTGATATACAATGATTTCAAGGTTAAACATGTCATGAATATCACTGACGTCGGGCATTTGACCGGTGACCGGGACATGGGTGAAGACAAGCTTGAAAAAGGGGCTGCCAGAGAAGGTAAATCTGCCTGGGATATTGCAGAATTTTATACTGAAGCGTTTCAGAAAGATTTAAAGGAACTCAATCTTCTTGATCCTGATGTCTGGTGCAAAGCAACAGATTCCATCCCGGAACAGATTGAATTGATTCA
>PIVQ01000915.1 GCA_003354055.1 Desulfobacteraceae bacterium
TAGATAACCTATTGAAATTTAAAATTATTGTTATCTATACAGTATATAGCTTTATAAAGTTAAAATCTAGATTTATTTTTGCTTTTTTGAAAATAAATCTACATGCGATTACCCTAGGGGGCAATTCAGGGCCAGATTCAGTGTCCGATCCCGGTTCCAAACCGGTGTCTGGCCGGATATACCTGTTTGTCAGGGAAAACAGCCGCTGAAAACAGCTATTGCAATTTAATACGGGTATGGTAAATTTATACCAAATTTTTCAATTTTCAATAAATGCGCAGCTACACCGGACTAACGAAGCATGCAACCAAAAAAAGCGGGTCTCAGCCTAAAAAATCTGTCTCTACAGTTCAGCCTGATCGTTATTGGTATTTCCACCTTCGTGCTTATGGGATTCGGCCTCTATCAGGTGAAAACCCAGACTGTTGCTTTGGAAGCAAACCTGAATAAAAAGTTGAATAATGAGGCGGCTCAATTGTCTGCCAGTCTGTCTACGGCATTATTTAACTTTGATGACGAAACTGTCCAGGTTATCTGTATCGCGGCGTTGAACAAGCCGGAAATCATTAAAATCACCATCAGGGATTTAAATGAAATTTATCAGACATTTTCGGTAAGTGATTTCTCAGACTATGACTTGCCCAGGGAATCAAAGATTGTCCAGATTCCCATATCCTTTAAAAAAGAGCATATCGGCAATCTGGAGGTGATCGCCACCACACGGCTGCTGGGAAAAAGCCTTGGCGAATTGAAACAATCCATTCTCTGGAAGATTGTCATCCTGGATATTGTTTTGGCATTTGGTATGTCCCTGGTACTGCTTCTGAGGTTTGTCCGTCCTTTAAAAGAACTGGAAAAAGGGTCTGAAAGAATTGCAGCCGGGGACCTGGATTATCCCATTGATGTAAGAAGAAAGGATGAGTTAGGGGCTTTGGCAGTCAACCTTTTGACCATGCGGGATGCGGTCCGGGAGAAGGTCACCTCCCTTGAGTCCGAAGTAGAGCAGCATCAGAAAACCTCTGTCACCTTAAAAGAAACCAAGGGATACATTGATAATATCCTCAACTCCATGCCCAGTATGCTCATCAGCCTGGATTCAAACCTGAATATTACCCAATGGAACAACCGGGCAGAGGAGGTCACAGGGCTTTCTGCTGACCAGGCAATAGGCAGGCCCCTGTTTGATATGGTGGGTGATTTAAGTCCTTTAGAGGAGAATATCCGGGCTACGATTGAGCAAAAGGAAATTTATTTTCAGCCCCGGCAGCCCCGGACCCTGGAAGAGGGAATTGTCTACGAAGACATTGCCGTATATCCTCTGATTTCCAAATATGTTGAAGGCGCCGTGATCCGAGTGGATGACGTCACCGAGCATGTAAAAATGGAGCAGATGGTGGTCCAGTCGGAAAAGATGATGTCCGTGGGAGGCCTGGCCGCAGGTATGGCCCATGAGATAAACAATCCCCTGGCCGGTATGATGCAGAACGCCCAGGTGGTGCTCCGCCGGATAAACGAGGATATGCCGGCAAGTACCGCCAAGGCTGAGGAAGCAGGCACAACCATTGAGGCCATACGGGAGTTCATGCAGAAAAGGGGAATCACCCGTCAGCTGGAATCCATCCATCAGGCAGGCGTCAGAGCCTCCCAGATCGTTCAGAATATGCTCAGTTTTTCCCGGAAGGACTACACAGGCAAATCCCTTCATCGGATTTCTGAAATTCTGGATCTTACCCTGGAACTGGCCAAAAGCGATTATGACCTGAAAAAGCAATATGACTTTAAAACCATTGAAATAGACAGGGCTTATGAGGCCGATCTTCCCCAGGTCTCATGCGAGGCCAGCAAGATCCAACAGGTGTTTTTCAACATCTTGAAAAATTGTGCCGAAGCCATGCAGGATACGGAGGCCCGTGACGACAAGGGGCAGCCAAAATTTACCCTCAGGGCATTTCGCAGACAGCAGGATGTGATTGTGGAAATCGAAGACAATGGTCCCGGAATGGATGAAGAGGTTCGCAAACGGGTGTTTGAGCCTTTTTTCACCACCAAGCCGGTCGGCAAAGGCACGGGACTTGGCCTCTCCGTTGCCTATTTTATCATCACGGATAACCACAAGGGCAAGATGAATGTGGTTTCCGCCCCGGGCAAGGGCACCCGTTTTATCATCCATCTGCCCGTGGTCTGATCCCTCCTTAGGAATCGTTACAAAATAACTTGATCTAAATTATTTCCAAAACCCCTTAAAAGACAGGGTATTTTGAAAATAAAAGATCAAGTAATTTTGGAGCCGATCCTTAAATCTCTTCTTGACAAAAGTTGTTTCTAAATATAGAAACAATTGGTATGTTTCTGTGTTTAGAAACGTGTCGCAGGCATAGCCGCCGGAAATCCGCAGAGAACCTGAATATATGGAGAGTGAAATCATGCAGAACAAAATTTTGTTAAGTGAAGATGAAATTCCCCGTCAATGGTACAATTTAGCCGCAGATTTGCCAGGAACCATCAATCCTCCCTTGGGGCAGGACGGCAATCCCATCAGCCCGGACATGCTGGCTGCCGTATTCCCCATGAACCTTATCGAACAGGAGATGTCTCAGGAACGCTGGATTGATATCCCCGAAGGCATCCTTGATCTGCTGTATCGCTGGCGCCCCTCTCCCCTGCATCGCGCCTTTGCTCTGGAAAA
>PIVQ01000916.1 GCA_003354055.1 Desulfobacteraceae bacterium
AGGCACAATTCCCCGCAGATGACATTATTGCCGCCGCATCAAGGGACAAAAAAAAGCAGGGTAAGGACCTCTTCTTTGTATTCTTACGGGAACTGGGCCGGGCGCAGGTGGACAAAATATCCTACGATGAGATGAACACCTTTATCCGCACCGATCTGTTTTAAGGACTATAGCTGGCAATCAGCCCCTTTAGATCACGATATAAAAAAATTTAGCCCAGACACCTGAAACGCAGGTGTCTGGGCTAAAATCGTTCTCAACAGTCTAATTCAACTTTTTTGCTGCAAGCCGAAACCCCAAATAATAACTTTTCATTTGAGGTAGAAAGTTCCCCCTGGCCCTGCAGCGGGATGAAGTTACAGGATCCACAAACGATCCGCCCCTGACCACCCGGGACTTTCCTAAGTTTCTATTGCCTGATGACTTTTTCTTCCCCGCTTTTGCAGCAGCCTGTTTATAGGCGTCCGGGTTATAAGTATCCCTGCACCACTCCCTGACATTTCCGCCCATGTCATAGATTCCAGCCTCATTGGGCAGATAGCTGCCCACCTGCGCAGTCCGCCCCCGAATTGATCCTGAATCACATCCGCCGCAATTGGCTGACGGCTGATAGTCTTCCGGACCCCATGGGTAGGGAGACCGACGTCCCCGGTTCCTGCAGGCAAATTCCCATTGGGCTTCTGTGGGGAGTAAAAACCGCTGCCCGGTTGCCTGATTCAGCCTTTGGATAAAAGTCTGAGCATCTTTAAATGAGACCTGCTCCACCGGATTATTCTCCCCTTTAAATCTTGAAGGATTTCTATCCATAACAGCCACCCACTGGGCTTGAGTGACCTCATATTCCCCCATCCAGAACCCCTTAAGACAAACCTTGTGAACCGGAGCTTCATCCTTCCCGCACCTCTGATCACCGTTTTCATCGCAGCCCATTTTAAAACACTTCCCAGGAAGCCAGACAAAGGTCATGCCGGTTAAAGGGTCCCTGTACCGGTCATTGGCTCTGTTATCCGGTTGGGGCCTGCCATCAAATTCCAGGGAGCATTTGCCTGAATATTCCCACAATTCCAATTTATTCCATATCTTTTCCGCCCGCTTTGCCCCAAGGTCATGAGCCTTCTTTACCCAGCATTTGGCTTTAAAGGGATCTTTGAGCACGCCGTTACCGTGATAATAGGCCAGGGCCAGGTCGCACATGGCATCCGTATCTCCCCCTCGGGCTGCCTGAATCATGTCATCCAGCTTCTGCTCGTCATCCCATTGACAATACCCCAGATTGGTTCCAAGAAGAACAACTACCAGCAGAATGAATCCCATTCGTAACATGCCAGTCCCTCTATATGTCCTCATAAACCCCTTTTATTACCGAATATTTTATAGTATATAATTTATTCTGAACTTAAACCAAGTTAACGCAAAAATTTCATCCTGACTACCTGTAACGTGTTTTAAACTCTTTTACCATAGTTTTGCTTTTCTTATCCGAGTGCCATGCTGGTTTGGAAAAATTATAGTAAAAACAAATTGAAAATTAGGAGACTAACATTATGGCGAGCTTAAAAGGCACCAAAACCGAAAAAAACCTGCTCACCGCTTTTGCCGGAGAATCCCAGGCCCGTAACCGTTACACCTATTTTGCCAGTGCAGCTAAAAAAGAAGGCTATGTTCAAATTTCAGATATTTTCACCGAAACCGCCAACCAGGAAAAAGAGCATGCCAAACGCTTTTTTAAATTTCTGGAAGGGGGAGAGGTTGAAATCGTTGGTGCTTTCCCGGCCGGGGTTATCGGCACCACCCTGGAAAATCTGAAAGGGGCGGCTGCCGGTGAAGAATACGAGTGGACTCAGATGTATCCCGACTTTGCCGCTGTTGCCAAAGAAGAGGGATTTGATGCCATTGCCGAGGTCTTTGAAATGATAGCCATTGCCGAAAAACAGCATGAGAAAAGGTACAAAGAACTGGCTGCCAATGTGGAGGCTGGCAAAGTTTTCAAAAAAGATAGTACCACCAAATGGCGCTGCCGCAACTGCGGTTATGTCCATGAAGGCGAGGAAGCCATTGAGATGTGCCCGGCCTGTGCCCATGCCAAGGCCCATTTCGAAGTACTGGCTGAAAACTGGTAGAAGGCTCGTTTAAGAATCTGAATAAAAATTAAGCTTACGCCCTGTATCCTATGCTGTAAAGCCGGTGCAAAACAGATGCAGGGCGTAACCTATTTCTATGGCTACTGAATTGACAAAGACTGAATATGAACATATATTTACAGGAAATTTTAATTTAAAATAGGAATTAAACATGGCAGAAAATATTATAGAGCTCACAGACGAAACCTTTGAAGAAATGCTCAAGACCTCCGACAAACCGGTGATGGTTGATTTCTGGGCTCCCTGGTGCGGTCCCTGCAAAGCCATTGGTCCCACTGTCGAAGCCCTTTCCAAAGAGTATGGCGATAAAATGATTTTTGCAAAGGTCAATGTGGATGACAACCCCTTGAGCCCCAGCAAATTCGGTGTTCAGGCCATTCCCACCCTGATTTTCTTTAAAGATGGTGAAGTGGCAGAACAGATCACCGGCATGGTCGCCAAAGAAAAACTCGAGGAGACCCTCAAAGGCGTCCTTTAAGGAGACTATAATGACAGATTATGATCTGGTAATTATCGGTGCCGGTCCTGCCGGTTTAACCGCCGGT
>PIVQ01000917.1 GCA_003354055.1 Desulfobacteraceae bacterium
TCACCCAAATGGTTGAACTGGCATCCGCCACCCCGTCCAGCTTCAATCTTCAACCCTGGAACCTGATGGTGCTTAAAAAAATGGATGAAAAACAAAAACTCAAGGCTCTGGCCTGGGATCAGCCAAAGGTGGCTGAAGCACCGGTTGTCATGATTGCTCTGGCAGACATGAACGGGTGGCGGGAAGGCCATCCCGGATTTGAAAAAACCTGGGAGGAAATGATGAAAACGGGGATGCCTGAAACGCAGCGATCCTGGTTTCTCGATGCCACCCAATCCCTTTACAACTGGTGTCCGGATGCAAACCTGGCCTTTGCCGCCAAAAACACGGGGTTCTTTGCCATGAGCCTGATGTACGCCGCCACCAGCTTAGGCCTTGAAACCCACCCCATGGACGGATTTGACCATGAAGGGGTTAAAAAGGCATTTAAAATCCCGGATCACTACTGGGTTCCTCTCCTTCTTGCCGTTGGGTATAAAAAACCCGGACTGGAACTCCAGCCGCCGAAGTGGAGAAAATCCTACGACGATATCGTGGTATCATTTTAAGATCTCTCAACACCATAGCCTAAGCCCGGGTGGTTTGCCCCCCCCTTACCACCCGGGCTTTTCCATTGAACTTTTCGCCCTGTACTGGTAGACTGCGACTTTGTTTTAAACTTTCACACCCAATAACAGCGACGATTAAACTATGGCCGGACAAAAAAGCCTCGTAAATGTTTTCTGGACCAGTATGACCCTTCTCTACCTGGTCCTGGTCTCTGTTCTGGCCTATCTCTGGGTCGGCAGTGAACTCAAGGCCCGGCAGACGGAATTCAACCAGATCAGACAGACCTTTGTCTTAGCCCAGAAAGAGGCGATCAAAACCCAGGTCCGCCAGGCGGTTCACTATATTGAACACAAAAAATCCCTGGCAGAACAGCGTGTGAGGCAGCGGGTAAAATCCCGAACCCTTGAGGCCTGGAAAACCGCCGCCTATATCTGGGAAAAGAACAAAGACCTGCCCCAGGACAAGGTGCGGGAATTGATCCATGACGCCCTCTATGCATCTGCCTGGGATGATGGAAAAGGCTATTATTTTGTTGAAGACATGGCCGGAACGGAGATGGTAAACCGAAACAATCCCGATCTGGAGGGGAAAAACATCCTGAACGTCCGGGACAGCAAGGGTAAATACCTGGTCCGGGATATTATCAGGGTGGCGAAATCGCCGGCCGGGGAAGGGTTTACCACCTATCACTGGAATAAGCCTGATGCGCCTGGCGTACTTGTGCCTAAAATTTCCTATGTCAAATATTTTAAGCCCTTTGACTGGGTCATTGGCAACGGCAAGTACATCACTGATGAAGAAGAAAAAATAAAGGCAGAGGTACTGGCCTATCTTGAAGACTTCCGGTATGGAAAAAACGATTATATCTTTGCAGGGACCTTTGAGGGCCTAAGCCTTACCGGACCGTTTAAAGGTGAAAACAAAATTAAAATTCAAGATTCGAACGGGGTAAAAATTGTTGCTGAATTAATCCGGGCTGCCCGTTCCGGCGGCGGGTTTGTGGATTATGTCTCCCCCAAATTTCAGGGTGAAGATCCGGCACCGAAGATCAGCTATGCCCAGGCAATTGAGGACTGGGGCTGGTATATAGGTGCCGGAATGCACGTTGACGATGTGGAAATCCTGATCCGTACAAAACAGGCGGAGTTAAAAAAAGCCACCAATGTATTGATTGCAAAAACCGCATTGGGTCTGGCTGTCTGCCTCCTGAGTTCTGTAGGTCTGGCCTGGGCCCTGTCCTGGAAGATCCGTAACAACCTGAAATTATTGTCCCGCTTTTTCAAGCAGTCGGCAACCAGCCACACACCCCTGGCGGATGATCAGATATCATTCAAGGAATTTATTCCTCTGGCCAAATCCGCAAACTGGATGCTAAAGGAGCGAAATGCCTACGAAGCGGCCCTGATCAGCAGTGAAAAAAAATACCGGCGGCTCTTTGAGTACTCCAAAGATGCCACCCTTATCATTGAAAATGAAATTTTTGTAGATTGTAACCAGGCCACGGTTGAACTGCTGGGGTATTCGGACAAAACCCAGATGCTGCAGACCCACCCGGCGGAGTTGTCCCCGCCCAACCAGCCCGACGGCAGGGATTCTTTTTCCAAGGCCAAAGAAATGATGGATACTGCCATTGAAAACGGCAGTCACAGATTTGAGTGGCATCAGATTAAGGCCAATGGGGAGGTATTTCCGGTGGAAGTACTTCTGACAGCCATTTCAACAGACCGGGACAGACATATCCTCCACACCACCTGGCGGGATATCACGGATCACAAAAAGGCTGAAGCCCTGATGATTCAAACGGAAAAAATGATTACAGTCGGCGGGCTTGCGGCGGGTATGGCCCATGAAATCAACAATCCGCTGGCCGGAATGATGCAAAGTGCCCAGGTCATCAAGCACCGTTTGTCCCGCAAACTGCCCGTCAATGAAAAGGCGGCAGCCGAGGCGGGCCTCTCATTAGATGCATTGGAAACATATGCTGAAAAAAGAGGCATCACTCACTTTCTTGAGATCATCCTTGAAACCGGCAACCGCGCAGCAAAAATTGTTCAAAATATGCTCAACTTTGTGAGACAGGAATCAGGTGAAAAGTCCCTTCATGATGTGGGCCGGATTCTGGACCGGACCATTG
>PIVQ01001770.1 GCA_003354055.1 Desulfobacteraceae bacterium
CTACATACTTCATTCTTTTTCATTTTAGCAGTTTGAATATCATATAAAAGACCGATTTTTTTAATATCTTTCTTATTATAACCTTGTTTAACAGCATCAGATGTGACATTTCTACAAAACTTAATATTCATTTTAGCAGGGTATAAATCTGGAAGATTTTCCATTCCCCATTTTTCATATATTTCTAATGTATATTTCTTTTCTTCTTTTTCATCATCAACTTTAGGTGAAATAGCACCACCTTGTTGACCTCCTCCACTAATATTACAAGTAGTATTGCTTAATTGTTTTAATCTTTTTTCTTCAACTTCAGTTGAGAAATCAACTATTTCAGGAGCAATTCCATCACCAGTTCCCATTGGTTGTCTTCCTTTTTGACAAGTTGTTCCATAAGATGATTTACTAACTTCAATACCACAATAATGACATTCTTTAGTTTCAATAGTAGATCCACATTCATCACATTGTTGTTTTAAATTAGGAAATAATGTTTGTAATCTAACAATATATGGGATAACATTTTTAATACCTTGTTTTTTCATTTGTCTTTTTTTATCAGCAATTAATTTATTTAATTCTTTAATTCTCCCATCAACTTTATTTTGTTTCTTTTGAAACTCTTTAATACTTTTTAAATCTTTTTATTTAC
>PIVQ01000918.1 GCA_003354055.1 Desulfobacteraceae bacterium
TGCATTTTCAGGTTTTTTATTTGGATCATATCCATTTCCATTTTTGCCTCCCTCTTCGCTGATCCAGTAAACAGGCGGACCAATGGTCCGATGCCACCATTTCAAGTTCCGGTGTTCTTTTGCTGCACTCATCTTCGGCAAAGGGGCACCGGGGATGGAAGGAACATCCGGTGGGCAACTGGTCCAGGGACGGCACATGGCCGGGAATGGACAAGAGCCGTTTTCCCTTTGTGTGCCTGCCGGGCAGCGATTCCTGCAGGGCCGAAGAATAGGGATGTCTCGGAGTGCCTAAGACCACCTGGGTGGGCCCCATTTCAAAGATCCGCCCGGCATACATGATCATTATCTGGTCAGAAATCTGGGATAAGACCCCCAGGTTATGGCTGATGTAGAGGATAGAGGTCTCGTATTTGGCCTTGAGTTTTACCAGCAGATCCAGGATCTGCGCCTCAATGGTCACGTCCAGGGCGGTTGTGGGCTCGTCTGCAATGAGCAGGGAGGTCTGGGAGGACAGTGCCATGGCAATCATGACCCGCTGTTTCATCCCACCGGAAAATTCAAAGGGATAGTTGTGGATCCGTTCGGCAGGATCCGAGATACCGGTCTCACGCAGCTGGCTTACCGCCATGTCATACAGGGTCTTTTTACTGCTTTTTCGGCCTGTTTTTTGATTCAGCTCCTGGAATTTGAGGACATCTGTCATCTGGGTGCCGATCCTGAACACCGGGTTGAGGGCATTCTGGGGATTCTGGAAAATCATGGAGATTTTCTGACCCCGGATATCCTTGTCCATCCGGCGTTTGGATTTGCGCAGCAGATCATCCCCCTCAAACACGATCTCTCCTCTGGGGATGTGAGCGATCCTGGGCAGAAGCCCCATGATGGACAGGCCCATGGTGGATTTGCCGCAGCCGCTTTCTCCGGCCACACCCATGACCTGGCCTTTTTCCAGTTTAAAACTGACCTTGTCCAGGGCCCGCATTCTTTTCCCGTTCAGCAGATAGTCCAGTGTCAGGGAGTTTACCTCCAGCAGGGGAGCTGCTTCATATAGTGGGCTCATTGTTTTCTCTCCTTTGGGTCCAGGGTTGTCCGGATGCCGTCGCTGAACAGGGCAAAGGCCACCATGGTGGCTGCAATAATCAGGGCCGGCCAGAAAATCATCCAGGGTGAGGTCATGATGTACGTGTAACCGTTTCTGAGCATGATCCCCCAGGAGGCGGTGGGTGGTTTTACGCCCAGCCCCAGAAAGGAAAGGCCGGCCTCGTAGATGATCATGGTGGCCATATCCATACCCAGGCAGACAATGATCGGAGTCATGATATTGGGGATGATATGTTTGAAGATGATCCGCCGTTTTTGTAATCCTAAGGCCTGGGCTGCTTTGACAAAATCCGACTCCCTCACCGACAGGGTCTGGGCCCGGGCAATACGGCCGTAAAAGGGAAAGGAGGTCACGGCCAGGGCCAAAATGAGGTTGAGCAGAGACGGCCCCAGCACCGCCACAATGGCCAATGCCAGGATGACCTGGGGAAAGGAAATCACCACGTCAAACAGGAGGATGATTCCGTAATCGAACTTGCTGCCCTCCCTGTAACCGGCCATCACCCCAAGGATGACGCCCAGGAAGGCGGACAGAAAAACCGATCCGAATGAAACCAAAACTGCTATGCGGCAGCCGAAGATGATACGGGAAAGAATATCCCGGCCCAGGTAGTCCGTTCCCATGAGATGATCCATGGATGGTCCTGCAAATCGGTTGACGATATCCTGGGCATAAGGATCAAAGGGGGACAGCCAGGGGGCAAACAGGGCGGCAATCACCATTGTGCAAACAAAAATCATACCGAACAGACCGCCTTTCGTACTGGCAATTCCCTTTACAATGGCTTTGATCCTGGCTGCGATCCTGGGTTTGGCTATGATGACCCGGCCGGAAGAATCGCCTTGGTCTTCCTGGGTTATAACGGATAAATGGTTGCTGCCCATGGAACCTCCTTTATTTATCATATTGGATCCGGGGATCCACAAACGCATAGGAGATGTCTGCCAGCAGGTTGGCAAAGATAAACATCACCGTTGTGATCAGGATACCGCCCTGAACCACGGGAAGATCCCTTGCATAAACCGCATCCACGATGAGTTTGCCGAGTCCCGGCCGGTTAAAGATAATCTCCATGAACACAGCACCTCCCAAAAGCTTGCCGAATCCCATGCCGATGACCGTGATCGTCGGGATGACGGCATTTTTAAGGGCATACTTGTAGAACACCGTTTGGATGGGGGCGGCAAAGGCCCGGGCGGTCCGGATGTAGTCGGTATCCAGTACTTCCAGCATGGATTCCTTGGTCAGCCTTGAAATATAGCCGATCCAGCCGATGGCCAGGGCCATGGACGGCAGCACCAGGTGAAGTGCGATGTCGCCCCATTGCCCCTCTTCTCCTGCCCCAAGGGAGGGCAGCAGCGGGATCTGGATGCAGAACAGCAGCATGAGGAGCAGGGCCGCTACAAAATCAGGCACGGCCACAGATACCAGGGACAGGGTCGTGACAACCGAGCCGGTTCGTTTCCTGCGGTGGATGGCGGCATAGGTGCCCAGAAGGATTCCAACCAGGGCGGCAAAGCCCAGGCTGGTAAAGGCCAGGAGAACGGTATGGGAAATATTTTTGCCGATAAGGGAGAG
>PIVQ01000184.1 GCA_003354055.1 Desulfobacteraceae bacterium
ATTGATGAGGATGAGCTGTATACGGACGTGGCCCGTCGTCAGGCGGCGGTTGTCAACGTTATTGACAAGATGCGCTGGGGTGGGGACGGCAAAGGTTATTTCTGGATTCAGAATACAGATGGGATTATGGTCCATCATCCCATCAAACCCTCTTTGGACGGAAAAGAGTTGTTTGGTATCAAGGATACGGACGGAAAATTGCTTTTCAAGGAATTTGATGATGTTGCCAAAAAGGCCGGGGGCGGATTCGTGGATTATAAATGGCCCAAACCCGGGTTTGAAGAGCCTCAGGATAAGATTTCCTATGTGAAATTATACAAACCCTGGGGGTGGATCATCGGTAGCGGGGTCTATCTTGAATCAACTGAGGCGCAGTTAAAGAAAAGCGCGCTCCAGAGTATCGGCTCTATCAGATACGGTAAAAAAGGTGCCGGGTATTTTTTCATCTATGATTCCAAAGGTACCTGTATTCTTTTACCTCCAAAACCTGCGCGGGAGGGGAAAAATTTCTGGGATCTTCAGGATAAAAAGGGCAACTATCTGATTCGAGACCTGGTTGCGGCCGGAAACAGCGGCCCTGAAGGTGGATTTTTTAAGTATTATTTCCCCAAGCCCGGCTCTGATGAGCCTCTGGCTAAAACCTCCTTTTCAAGAAAACTGGCAGACTGGGACTGGTATATTGGTACAGGGGTTTATACGGATGATATTGATGCGGTAGTGGCGGAGCAAAGCCGGATGGTCAACGAAAATGTATCCGGCGCAGCCATGAAAATTTCCGCTATTATGCTGGCGATTCTCATTCTGTGCATGGTCATTTCTTATCTTGTCATTGCAAAAGGGGTGGTCGGACCCATCAAAAGTATCATAGCCATGCTTAAAGATATCGCCCACGGTGAAGGGGATCTTACCAAACGGATCGAAGCCACCTCAAATGACGAAACCCGTGAACTGGCAGATTATTTTAACCAGTTCGTGGAAAATGTTCAGTCCATGATTGCCAAGGTCAAAGGCGATACCGAGGTGTTGACAGATTCGTCCACAGAACTTGCAGGTATTTCCGACCAGATGAATGCTGCTGCCCGGGATACCTCCCAGCGGTCGGAATCCGTGGCCTCGGCATCTGAAGAGATGAGCACCAACATGAATTCCATGGCTGCGGCCATGGAAGAGGCTGCCACAAATATCAACATGGTATCGACTGCTGCTGAAGAGATGACTGCCACAATAACCGAAATCGCCCAGAATGCGGAAAAAGCCCGCGGTATTACCACAGAGGCAGTTGGTCAGACCGAACATGCCACAGCCCAGGTGGATGAACTGGGCATCTCTGCCAAGGAGATTTTTACTGTTGTTGAAACCATCACCGATATCTCTTCCCAGGTCAACCTTCTGGCGTTGAATGCCACCATTGAGGCGGCACGAGCCGGTGAGGCCGGTAAAGGATTTGCTGTCGTGGCCAATGAAATCAAGGATCTGGCCAGCCAGACGGCTGATGCCTCCAATGAGATCAAGGAGCGGGTCGCAGGAATCCAGACGTCCACCGACGGCACCATCACTGAGATTTCAGCCATTACCAAGGTTGTCACTGAAATTAATGAAATTGTTTCCACCATTGCCGCTGCCGTGGAAGAGCAGTCTGCTACGACAAGGGATATCGCTGAAAACGTCTCCCAGGCCTCCATGGGAATCAGCGAGGTTAATGAGAATATTGCCCAGGGATCCGTGGCCTCCCAGGGCGTGACCCAGGATGTGGCTGAAGTCACTGAGGCTGCCGGTCGAATTGCGGATTCCAGCGGCCGGGTCAAGGGCAAGTCAGGAGATCTGTCCGATCTGTCAAATACCCTGTCTGAGATGATGGCGAAGTTTAAGGTTTAAACCGGGGTGTTTTTCCATTTATTCCGGCATCAGCGGGAAAATTGCTTGACAAAAATAAGCATTCGCTTATATATTGTTCGAGTAGCGAATCGGTTGTAATAATAAGGGAACCGTGTTTTTCCATGGAGCTTGCCGTGTTGCGTGACGGAGTATATAAGTTGATTCTCATTCTTATACTCGTGGTGTGCCTGGTCCCGGAAGCCGGGTTTTCAGGAACGGATACCCTGGTGATTTCCTCTCCTGAAAGCCGTATCCAACTCACCCCTTATCTTTCCGTGTACAAAGATGATTCCAATACCATTGGTATAGATCAAATCGTTGATTTGGATGGAGACTTCTCTCCTCTGGGCAGCAATTCAGGTTTCGGATACTCAAAGGCCGGGTTCTGGTTCAAGTTCACAGTATATAATCCCACTGATACCGCTTTCCCCTGGCTGGTTGAATATCCCTATGCCGTGGTAGACCACTTTGAATTTTTTGTCCCGTCGCCAACCGGGGTTTTATCCCATGTGGGCGGGGATCGTCTTCCCTTTGATCTGCGCCCTGTTAATTTCAGGACCATGGTGGTGCCGGTTGAGGTATTGCCCGGGAATCAGACATTTTATTTTAAGATCCGGTCAAGCGGGGCTATTGTAGTGCCATTGACCGGTTGGGAAACCACTGCTTTTGAACGTCATAAGCGGCTGGATACGGCTGTGAACTGGCTCTTCTACGGGGTGATGCTGTCAACGGTTGTCTATTGCCTGTTTATATTTTCCAGTATGAAGGAGCCGGTGTTTTTATGGTTGGCTGTATTTGTCTTCGGCTCTTCTCTTTTTACCCTGGCCCATACGGGTTTAGGGGTTCAGTACTTCTGGTCTGAGAGTCCTGTTTGGGCCAACCTCTGCCATCCCCTGGCAGTATTCCTTGCCAATTTAGGGGCGTTGCGGTTTTCCCGGTTTTTTTTAAATACCCCTTATAACAGTCCCCTTTTTGACCGGTTATTTGCAGGACTCTTCTGGATCAATGTTGTTTTTATATTTTTGGCGCCCTTCATGCCCTACGCACTAGTCACCCAGGCCTCCGTATTGAGCATCGCCATTTCAGTGATGACTATGATCTGTTGCGGATTTATCCTGTTACTCAGAAGGCAGCGTCATGCCCGGTTTTATCTCATTGCCTGGAGTCCATTTGCACTCTCTGCCATACTCATGGGCATCAAATCCTACGGGTTCATTGAAAATAATCTGATTACGGATTCGACGATCCAGATTACAGCCGCCTTTGTCACTTTTTTATTTTCTTTTGGACTTATGGATAAGATCAACAGTTTCCGTCTTGAACGGGAGACTGCCATCTCCCGCCTGCATCGGTCCGAAAGGAAGTACCGGATGCTGGCAAACAATATCAAAGACGTGATCTGGGTGCTGGATCTTCCCACGATGCAGATTACCTATATCACCCCTTCCATTAAAGAGATGATGGGATATACCCCCCATGAGGCCAAGAAAAGGTTCTCTTTTAAGGAAATGCTGCCGAAGGATTCCGCCAAAAAGGCATTGAAGGCGGTCAAAAAGTATACACCGAACAATCCGTCAGCCAAAGGGAAAGCAGCCCAGGGTTTTACCATTGAGTTGGAAACTCTTCACAAGAGCGGAGAGGTCTTCTGGGCGGAAACCAGCACGACCTTTGTGGAAGACAAAAATGGAAATACCATTGAGATGGTCGGGGTAACCCGGGACATCACTGCCCGAAGAGAGGCTGAAAAAGAAAAAAAAGCTCTGGAGTTTCAACTGAATCAATCGGGTAAGCTTGAAGCCATGGGTACCCTGGCCGGTGGGATTGCCCATGATATGAACAATATTATGGCCGCGGTGCTGGGATATACGGAACTCTCCCTTCATGAGGCGCAAAAAGGGTCCAGGATGCACCATCGGCTCAGCCGGGTGGTCAAGGCCTCTCACCGGGCAAGAGATCTGGTCCAGCAGATCCTTACCTTCAGCCGCCAGGAAAGCCTTGAGGCAAGGACCATAAAAATCAGTCTGATCGTAAAAGAGATCCTTGCACTGATCAGGGCATCCCTGCCAGCAACCATAACTATTGTTGAGGAGATCCAGAACAGGAATCTTGCCGTCAAAGCCGATCCTACCCAGGTCCACCAGATTATCATGAATCTCTGTTCCAATGCCGGGTATGCCATGATGGAAAGAGGGGGCACCCTGAGAGTCATTGTTGAGAAAATGGTGCTGGATGAGACAAGTGCTAAAAAGTATCTTGATCTGGCTCCCGGACACTATGTCAGGTTGGTTGTCAGTGACACCGGTCAGGGTATGGACAAAGAAATTATAGACCGGATATTTGACCCCTTTTATACCACCAAGCCTGTGGGCGAAGGCACGGGCATGGGATTGTCAATGGTCCACGGTATTGTAAAGAACCTGGGGGGAGATATCGATGTCCAGAGTACACCGGGTAAGGGGAGCGACTTCCATGTGATCCTGCCCAGAGACATGAGCCGGGAGACGATTAGCGGGGCTAACGTGAGGGTACAGCTGCCTGTGGGCAGAGAGCGTTTGCTTTATGTGGATGATGAACCTGATATCGTGGATATGGCCATGGAAATGCTGGCAGGTCTTGGATACAGCGTTTTGGGCAAAACCGACAGCCAAGAGGCCCTGGCATTGATTAAATCGGACCCGAACGGTTTTGATATGCTGGTCACCGACCAGACTATGCCGGGGATGACCGGTGTAGAGCTGATCGTAAACGCCCGTCAGATCCGGCCGGACTTGCCTGTGATTCTTTGTACCGGATTCAGTGAGAAAATGCCTGAAGATGCGGCCAGAGAGGCCAATTTACATCCCTTGCTGCTCAAACCCTATGATGAAGAAGCTCTTGCTAAAAGGGTCCGTAAGGTTTTGGATGAAGGGGTTTGTGTGGAATAGCGAGCACAGCTCGAACAACGAGAGCCGTGAGAACAGTTAAAGAACACCTGCCAACAATAACAAAAGAATTCAACACCTATTTTGACAAGCGGGATCGCCAGCTTCAATTATAAAGACATAAAGTCTTCTGGGGCCATGGGCGCCATAGACCATTTCAAGTTCGATATCCCCGGTCTTGCTGGGCCCGGAAATAAAAGTCATGCAATTGGTTAATCCCTGCTCTTTTTCCATTGGATCCCATTTGAGCCTAAAATAAAGTTCCTTTAAATTTTCAACGATCTGATCTTTTCTTATCACCGCAACATGGATGGAAGGCACAAGGGATACTGCCCGAGGCTGATTGGGACGGGTTCTCATCACCAGGGTGGCAGACTGGGCCACCCCGAAATCTGTTGCAGTGATACCGATATAGGATTCAATGAGCTGTGTGCGGATTTTTTCTCTCTCATGGGCATCCGGTTTTGCAGACCCCTTTGTTGTGAAAATGGTTACATCCTCTGTGTCCAATGTGTTTTTAAGGTTCAATTGGTCAATCAAAGGATGCTGCCAGGCGATGACAG
Source organism: Desulfobacteraceae bacterium (assembly GCA_003354055.1). Next base: position 5,360 of record PIVQ01000184.1, read on the forward strand.
ACTTTTTATTTCCCCATTCGGGCTGGGAATTTTGAACCAGTTCCAGGACGGAAGCGCCAGCTTCAGAACAATCTTTTACCCGCTTGGTAGTTATATGGGCAAGCTTTGCCTGTTCTTCGAAAAGCGCCACCAGGTTGTTTTGAACGGATTCACTCTTGTGGGTATAGGTGTTTAAAACGCTTTCAACATCTTTTGGCCGGGTGCCGAATACCTGGGACAAGTCAGGGGCAGAAGATCTTTTCAATGCCGATCGTATGGTCCTGATAAAGTCTTGCTGGTTATTATCCATTTTTTTTGGGACTCCTAAAGTGCCTCATGGTTAAGATTTTTTATTTTTCCACATGGTTAAGAAACTTCTTTTTGCAAGGGGGGCCATATCCCGGCTTTGGGTCCAACCGCTGAACCCGAATGGTAATTTTGATATCAAGCCCTTGTGACGGGGCAGCATGTTTTGAAAAATGGCGCCCATATTCAGGGCAAGCTCATAAATTTCCCGGTTGCGGATCAGAAGGGACCAGAGTTGAAACAATAATTTTTCCTTTGGGGCGTCAGGTTTGACATCCCAATTTTCATCCCCCTCGGCTAGCTTAGACCTGAGTGCCAAGAGCATTCTGGGAAGATTAATATTCACCGAGCAGGCTTGCTTGCAGGCCCCGCAGAGGGGTTCCCCCTGGCACAAGTCCTTGGCCCGGTTTATACCCACAAAAAGAGGGGTGATCACGGCCCCGATGGGCCCGGAATAGGGATACCCGTAGGTATGTCCCCCGATTTTTCCATAGGCCGGACACACATTGAGGCAGGCCGCACACCTGATGCAACACAGGACTTCCCTAAAGTCGGGATCCGCCAAAATTTTAGACCGGCCATTGTCCAGAATGACCAGATGAAATTCATCCGGTCCATCGATTTGCTCCTGGGTTCTCGGGCCTCCGATATAGCTGACATAGCCTGCCATATTCTGGGCGGCCGCCCCCCTTGAAAGAAGCCGGAACAATATGTCATGGTCTTCAAGTCTTGCCACAATTCGTTCCATGCCCATGAAAACCATATGGATCTTTGGCATGGTGGTGGACATGCGGATATTACCCTCATTGGATACCGTTGTGATATGACCGGTTTCAGCGCAGGCGATATTGCAGCCGGAAAGACCCATGTCTGCTGTTAAAAATTTTTCCCTCAACGCTTTTCTTGCGGCCTGGGTAAGGACGGGGGGGGCTTCACAATAGGGAATCTTAAGTTTTTCAGTAAAAAGCTTTGCTATTTCCTTTCGTGTTTTATGAATGGCCGGAGCGATAATATGGGAAGGGGCTTCCCCGGCCAGTTGGATGATATATTCGCCCAGATCCGTTTCATTGACTTCAATATTGTTTTCTTCAAGAAGATCATTCAAACCGATCTCTTCGGTAACCATGGATTTGCCCTTGACCACCATTTTCACCTTATTTTTTTTTGCCACATCAAGGCAGTAACCGGTGGCGTCTTTGGCATCCTTTGCAAAAAAAACCTTTCCGCCCCTTTTTTGAATCTTTTCGGCAAGGAATTCAAGAAGCACATCCAGGTTGTTAATGGCAAATTCTCTTATTTCATGGCCTTTCTGCCGTAACTCAGGGCCTTCTGGAAGATCTTGATAAGTCTGTGCTGTTGCCGGTCCCAACCGGTTCTGGACACTGACCAGGGCGTTTTGCAAAACACGATCCTCAATGGCCTTTACGGCATTTTGCTTGTAAGACTCTGTATGTATCTCAACCATGTGGTTTCCTCTATTTGGCCAGCACTTCGGCAATATGCATAATTTTAATTCGGGAATTTCGCCTGTTCAGCATCCCATGGATATTCATCAGACAGCTGATGTCGCACCCAACAACCGCATCCGCTTCCGTGGCGATGATGTTATCCACTTTTTCTTTCAAGATAGCCGTGGAAATATCCGGATATTTCACGGCAAAGGTACCGCCGAACCCGCAGCATTTTTTCGAATTTTTCATTTTAATCAATTGAAGGCCTTTGATTTGATTCATCAGCTCTCTGGGCTGGTCGGCCACCCCCAAATTTCTCAAAAGATGGCAGGAATCGTGGTAGGTCACCCGCCCTTTAAACCGGCTTTTCACATCGTAAATCCCAAGGATATCCACCAGGTATTCTGTGAGTTCAAAAATTTTTTGGCTGACTTTTTCCGCCCTTTCCCGCCAGGGGGAGTCACGTCTAAAAAGATTCGGGTATTGATGCTTTACCATGTCCACACAGGATCCGGACGGGCAGACAATCACCCGAGCACTTTCAAATATTTCAATAAAGCGTTTGGCTGCAATTTTTGCCTGTTTACGATAACCTGAATTAAAGGCAGGTTGGCCGCAGCAGGTCTGATTCAAGGGAATATCCACTGATATGTTTAAATTTTCAAACAGTTGAATCATGGCATGTCCGACTTGTGGGTACATGCTGTCAACAAGGCATTGAACAAACAAAGTGACGGTTTTTTCTTTGTGCATGATGATTCCCTTCTCATATTAGTTTGAAGATGCATGGCGTTGAACTTATTCATACATAATTAGTGTCGGACCGAAAACCCGTGCTTGGATGAAAACTTGCCCATATGCAAGGCGCAAGAAAGTCTGAAACCGGAGTGTACTATAGTACATGAGGATTTCAGATTTTTGCAGCAACGCGGCAGATGGGTGAGTTTTCGTTCAAGCACTAGTTATCCATAGGCTACCGACGGGAGCCATGTAACAAGCCAGGGCCACATCATGACAATAAACAACCCGGTTAGCTGCAGAATAATAAACGGTATTACCCCTTTGTAGATATCCATCAGCTTGATTTCAGGAGGAGAAACCCCCTTCAGATAAAAAATAGCAAAGCCGACGGGAGGGGTGAGAAAGGATGTCTGAAGGCTGATTGCCACCAATATGGCAAACCAGACAAGTTCCGGACTGTCGATTGTTCCGAATCCCGGGATCTCAAGGCCTAACTTCGTTATGACCGGGGACAAAATCGGCAAAATGATCAGGGTAATCTCAATCCAGTCCAGAAAAAAACCAAGCAAAAAGACCATTCCAAGTATAACGGTGATAATGCCATAGGGCCCGAAGGGAAGACTTGTAAAAAGGGCTGCAATAAATTCATCGCCACCAAGTTCCCTTAATACCAGGGCAAAGCAGGTTGCACCGATGAGGATACCAAAAATATATCCGGTTGTGTTGAAGGTGTTTTGAAGAACTTCTTTGAGTATTTTAAGATTCAGCTTCTTGTTGATAAATGCCAGAATAATTGCCCCCAGCGCCCCGATACCACTGGCCTCGGTTGGGGTGGCAATACCTAAAAATATGGATCCCAACACCGCCAAAATCAATGCGCCGGTGGGAAGGATGGTTTTGAATACCGCCCAGACAGCACTGAGGTTCAATTCCTGCTGGTCTTGGGCAAGGGGGGCATTTTGAGGCAGGAAAAAACCATAACCCAGTATATAAATCATATAGAGCAGGCCCAGAATAATGCCGGGTATCAAGGCCCCCATGAACAAATCCCCCACAGAAAGGCTTAATTGGTCGGCCATCATCACCAGCATAATACTGGGGGGGATGAGGATACCTAAGGTTCCAGAGGCGCACACGGTCCCCACGGCCAATGGTTTTGCATAGCCTTGGCTGAGCATGGCCGGAAGAGACAGCAATCCCAGGAGCACCACGGATGCCCCGATAATGCCGGTTGCTGCGGCAAGAAGGATGCCGATGACGGTGACACTAATGGCAAGTCCCCCTCTGACCTTGCCGAAGAGACCCTGCATGGCAATCATCATTTTTTCTGCAATACCGGATCTGTCCAGCATCAACCCCATGAAAACAAACATCGGAAGAGCAATCAGTATCCAGTTGTAAAGGACTTTATAAAGCCTGTTTACCACAATACCGATGGTCATGTAATCAAGCCCTGTGATTGTTCCCAGCCACAGGTCCGAGCAATACCCGATTAATGTGAAGATCATGGCCACCCCGCCCAGAATAAAAGCGATGGGGTAACCTGTGAACAAAAGCCCGATAAAGCTCAGCATCATACAGATAACAAGAATACCGTTAAAATCCATCAGATGATTTCCCGTGATTTTTTTTAAGATAAGACACAGCCCCTATGAATCGGGACAAAGAACCACAAAACAGCAGAAAGAATGAAATGGGAATAATTGATTTGATTGCCCATCGATAGGGAAGTCCCATGGGCGCATCCGATCGTTCTCCCACTCTAAAAGATTCAGCAGCAAAGTCCCAGCCGTGCATAAGAAAAATAAAAATCATGGGCCAAAGCAGTAAAACAATGCCCACGATTTCTATTTTTTCTTTAGTCGGCCTGGAAAATCGTGACTGCATGATGTCTAAACGGATATGGGAGTCTTTAACAAAAGAATATGAAAAACTCAGCATAACAACCACGGCATAGATATGCCATTGTATTTCCTCAAGAGCCACAAAGCTTTTTTGGAATACATAACGGAGGATGACCTGGACAAGAATTGTCACAATCAATAGGGCAATGAGCCATGATGCGGCATTGCCGATACCCATGATTACCCTGCCAGGCAGATCAGCCCAGCCGTGTTTGGTTTTTTCATCAACTTTCATGATTCAGCCTTTTTTTCTATTGTTTGGCTTTTCGAGGCAAGAAACCGAATTCTTTCCAATAGGTATAATCCGCCCTGAATGCAGACATATCATCCCATATTTTTTTAAACGCAGGTCTTTGTTCGCTTTGTTCCTTTGCCACTTCGTCCCAGGTTTTTTTAAACAATGCCAGCATATCATCGGACCAATACATGGTATGAACACCCCGTTTTTCGATATTTTCTTTGATGGCCGTTCCCTGAATGGCTTCACAATGGGCGATGGTTCTGACGATGTTTGACTTGGTTGCCATTTCCAGCAGCGCCTGCTGACTCTTGGACATCTTATCCCAGGTGCCTTTGTTGATGAGCATTTCAAGCAAGGTGGCCTGCTGGTGCCATCCCGGAAAATAATTATATTTTACAACCTTGTAAAACCCCAATTTCTGGTCAATGGCAGGGAAAGAAAATTCAGCCGCATCGATAACACCCTTTTCAAGGGCCTGGAAAATTTCTCCGGCCGGCATTACATTTACCGCAACACCCAATTTTTGCATAACCTTGCCGCCAAGCCCAAGAAATCGCATCTTCAGTCCCTCTAAATCTTCAGGGCCGTTGATGGGTTTTTTGAACCAGCCCGATGTTTCAGGAGAGATAACTGCATAGGGCAATACTTTTACATTGTAACCGGCATTATCATACATTTCCTGGTAAAGTTTGAGACCGTTGCCGTTAAAAATCCAGGCCAGATATTCATCCGCTTCCGGCCCAAATGGAACAGAAGAAAAAAGAGCTGCTTCCGGAATTTTTCCCTGCCAATAAACACCGGCACCGAACCCTGCATTAACTTTACCCGAGGAAACCGCACCCAGAATCTCAAATGGGGGAAGAAGCTTGCCCGGTTCATAATACTTGATCTGGATATTTCCATTACTGGCCGCTTTGATATCTTGGGCAAGCGCAGGAATGGAATCCCCCAGCACGGGGAGCGAGGTTGAAAAGCAGAGCGGGGTCTTGAGCAGCAGCTTTTTTTCCTGGGCATGGGCCACAATTGACAACATCAGAACAAGGCTTGCGGCAAAAAGACTAAGGGCGATTTGTTTTTTCATTGCGATCTCTCCTT
>PIVQ01000919.1 GCA_003354055.1 Desulfobacteraceae bacterium
ACAAAGTTCATCATCATCATCTTCTGCGATTTGATTATAAACATCAGAAATTAATGTAAGATTATCAAGGATGTTTAGAAGACGAACATTACTTCTACTTCCTGTTAGTTCAATTGGTATAAACATTTTATAATATTAACAAATATTATTATTTAAGAGTAATTATTGAAAATAATTTATATGGTAATAATATACATCATTTAGTATTATTATGGAAGATATGAAAATTAAAATAGCAATCGCGGTAATCGCAATATTTTTATTAATTGGATATTTTAATTTTGGATCAACATCATTATTATATGTTAAAACAAAAGATGAACAATTTCAGTTAGTTAGAGATTTACCCGATAAAGTTGAAGCAGCGGAGATGATCGCTGAAATTAAACGACGATTAAAATTACTTATTCAATATTGTATTCAAAATCACGGCGATAATCAAGATGTTCAAATATTAAAACAAAGATTTAATGAAAATAATATACAAGAGACAGATTTATCAGATTCAGGAACATCATACAGTATTGATAAAGGTAAAGAAATTCATTTATGTATTAGAAATAAAGAAGATGCTAAAATACATCGTATTAATTTATTAATGTTTGTGAGTATCCACGAATTATCCCATTTAATGAGTACTTCATATGGACATAATAATGAGTTTGGTGATAATTTTGTATTCTTACTTAAACAAGCAACAAAGATTGGAATTTATACTCCTGTAGATTACAGTAAGAATAATATTCAATTCTGTGGCATGGACGTAACCGATTCACCTCTATATAATAATTAAGTCCATAATTAAAAATATTTAAACCTAAAATAAAAATAACAGAAGAACAAAATAAATTTCAAAAAGGTAAATTAAAATGTAAATTTTTGTTGAAATTTTTGTTGAAATTTTTCTTAAAAAAATTAAAATTGATTTATATAATTAATCTTAATTATTATTAATTTATTCTAAACAACAATGTCTTCAATACAATCTAATACACAATCTAACTCACAATCAACAATGAATACCATAAAACCAAAAAAGAAAATCTGTATGAGAACTTCTTTTAAATTAAAAAATTATAAAACATTTGATAAGAAAAAATATACTCATCAAGATTTAGCTGGTGGTAAATTTCAAATCAATAAAGATGATTATGATGAATTATATAAGTTTTTATTAAAAACAAAGAAAAACTCATTATGTGAAAAATTAACAGATGTATTTATGTTATATTTTGATTTTGATGGCTTAAGTAGTAAGCATGAAATTGAACATTTAATTGAAAGTTTAACTGAATCATTACCTGATTTATTACCACAATCAGAAGAAAAAGAAGATATTGACTATACTAAATATTATATTACACAAAATCAAGCAAAGAAAAGAAACTTTCATGTGTATTTCCCAAATATATTTGTAACTAAACAAATGTGTAGAGATTTATGTAAATATTTAAATATTATATTTGAAGAAGATGTATTTGATGCTGCTGCTTATAATACTTGTTTTAGAATGTATAAAGTATTAAAATATGATAGAAAAATCAAAAAATATATGGATAATAGTAATTATGAATTTTTTAAATCTAATGATTTAACACCATTAGAAAAATTCCAAAAATTATGTATTCAAACAGAATTGGAAAATGCAAATGTTAATTTATCTGATGAAATTATAGAAAAATTAAAAGAAAGTAAAAAATCAAAACAAATTGGTAACTATTCAAGTAGTGAAAATACATCAGTTAAGAAGAAAGTAAAGAAAGTAATTGATTTATTAGAAAAGAAAAAGAAAGGATATTATAAAGCATTAATTACTAAAAGAGATTGTCAATATATTAAATATTTATTAAATGATTGTTTTAGTCAGTCTAGATTAGATTTAATGTTTAATAAAATATTACAATATTCAAATCAAAACGCACAATCTGGTGATATTAATGATTGTATTAGTAAATACACTATGATTTCAGAAAAAACAGAAGGAGATTTAGTTTTATATAATATTAATGAAAAATTATGTGGACAAGACCATGGAAGTAACAATAATTATTTAATACATAATACAGTAACTGGAACAATCACTGCTAAATGTCATAGTCAAAGATGTAGTAGTTTCTGTCAAACTATTTATAAGAATGAAACATCACAATTAGATATTGAAGATTTTGATTTATTTCAAATCTTAGGTATTCCAAAAGCAGTTGTATTTGAATGGTTACAGAAATCAAGTAATTATAATTCAAATGAAGAATTAATTGAACAAAAATTAAATGCTATATATCAAAGAGAACATACTGAATCATATGATGCTATTAATGATGCTTATTATACAATTATTAATTTTGCTAAACACGATAATCCAAAAGCATTTTATAAATATAAATTAGGTGTAAGTGAATATGAAAGAAATATTTTACCAATGGAAGTTATTGATAATTATATTGCTAATGACCAACGAGGTATTTGTGAATTATTTACTATTATGTATGGTGATAGAGTAAAATTTGTAGGAACTGAGAAAGATAATATAGTATATTATTGGAATGGTGATTTATGGATAGAAGATAAGAAAAACTATATCAGTTATTTATTTATGTCTCAAATATCTAACAATTTAAGAGCATATAAATCATACTTGAATGATTTAATGATTACTGATACTGAAAATGTAGAAATCCA
>PIVQ01000920.1 GCA_003354055.1 Desulfobacteraceae bacterium
ATTTTCCTGCTGGAGTGCAAATTTCAATGTCCGAGATTTTTCCTAAAAGAGATCCATTCTCCCCAGTTAAACCAATAACCTTGATACCATTTTCCTTTGCGTACTTAGCAGCAGCTAAATACTTGCCCACCAGCGGAGAAACATTTTATAAGGGCTTTCCCAGCATTTGAAACAGCCGAGATTGCCACTTTATCATTCAAAAAGGCATCCAAAGCGGCAGAGGCATCTTGAAGAGTATTTTCGATATATTTTTCCATATTCTCCTATTGATCAATTCCCTCTTCTCACATCAATATCATCGGAAAAGACCGCTGTAAAGGGTTTTCAAAAGCAGCTGATCACGATTCTACATCCTTATTCCTGTATTGCTAAAATCTTATAAAAACCGATCATTTTCGTCTGCCCGGAGGATCAGGCGAGATCACAGGCATAAACACCCATGTCCGAAAAAATCCTTCCGCCATCACCACATACAAAAATACAGATTGTATGACCGTTGCCATTAACCTTGTGTCCCTAGCCAAACACAGGTATGATTCTCCGGCATAGCTGTATAAAGGTTCGAGAAAACCGGCGGAGAAAATGATTAAAACCACGCCAGGACATTCGTCTGGTGACGGCTTTCCTGGCCTTGGCGGCTATCTTAAAATCAAAACGATTTTTAAGTTATAGGATCAACCCCATAAAGGAGATAAGATGAACTTCACCCAATTCCCCAGACGCCCCTATCTGAACGGCCCCACCCCTATTGAAGCCATGCCGTCCCTGAGCCGTGCCCTGGGTTCAAAGGTCAACCTTTACGTCAAACGCGACGACCTTCTCCCTGGTGCTGCCGGCGGGAACAAAACCCGCAAACTTGAATTCTGCATTGCCGATGCCATGAAAAACAATGCCGACACCATTATCACCTGCGGCGCTGTCCAGTCCAACCACTGCCGCCTGACCGCGGCCTGGTCTGCCAAGGAGGGTCTTGACTGCCACCTGATTCTTGAAGAGCGGGTAGAAGGCTCTTACAAAAAAGAAGGCTCCGGCAACAACTTCCTGTTCGAACTTCTGGATGTTAAAACCATTAACGTGGTTTCCGGCGGATCCGACATGATGGGTGAAATGACCAAAAAAGCCGAGGAACTGGCCGCTCAAGGCAAAAAAACCTACATTATCCCCGGCGGTGCCTCCAATGCCATCGGTGCTCTGGGCTATGCCGCCTGCGCCGAAGAGACCATGACCCAGCTCAATACCCTGGGACTTTCCATTGAACATATAGTTGTACCATCAGGCTCTGCCGGTACCCATGCCGGTATGGTTGTGGGGATGACCGGTGTGAATGCCAATATTCCGGTGTCCGGGATAAATGTATCAAGAGCCAAAGATGTTCAGGAAGAAATCGTTTACACCCTGGCCCAGGAACTGGCTGCCAAACTCGGCATTAAAGCAGGTGTCGACAGAGAAAACTTTGTCTGCTTTGACCAGTATGTGGGACCGGGATACTCTATTCCCACTGATTCCATGGTTGAAGCGGTAAAACTATTTGCCAAAACCGAAGCCATCCTTCTGGATCCGGTATATTCAGGCAAGGCCGCTGCGGGTCTCATCGACCTGGTCCGCAAAGGACATTTCCCTGACGGTTCCAACGTACTCTTCCTCCATACCGGCGGATCGCCTGCATTGTTTGCCTATATGGATACATTCAGATAAGAATAAGCAATGCTCCCCCTCCCGAAATTACCCCGGGAGGGGGCACAAAGGAAGAAGAAATGACCGGGAAAAAAGAAAAAACCGTTGGTATCATAGGCGGCATGGGACCTGAAGCAACTGTGGATCTCATGCAGCGAATCATCCGCCTGACGCCTGCTTTAGATGATGCCGACCATATCCGGTGTATCGTGGACAACAATCCCAAGATCCCCTCCCGGATCAAGGCTATTATCGGAGGCCATGGTGAGGCCCCCGGCCCCTGCATGGCGGATATGGGCGCCCGCCTGGAATTATGGGGTGCAGACTTTCTGGTCATTGCCTGTAATACCGCCCACCATTACTATAAACATGTTCAGGATGCGGTTCACATCCCGGTGATCCATCTCATCGGCCTAGTCACGAATCACCTGACCCAGAGGTTTCCAGATCACCGTAATATAGGTATCCTTGCCTCCCCTGCTGTGGCGATGACCGGATTGTATACCAGGCGGTTTTCCCCATTGGGCCTGGCCGATATATGGCCGGATACCGAAGCCCAGGATATACTGTTTCAGGTGATCAAATCAGTAAAAAAAGGCGATACCGGACCTGATGTGACCCGGGCGTATGAATCGGTCTGCCGGAACCTGGCAGACAAGGGTGCAACATTAGCGGTTGTGGCCTGCACGGAGTTGAGCGCCCTGAACGTAAATCTGCCTGTCCAGGCCGTGGATGCAGCCCAGGTATTGGCACAGGAAATTGTTGATGTTGCAAAAAATATAAAGGATGTAACAACCTATTCCAAAACCCAGCGGTAAGAGACACTTAGCTTTTTCGGTTCCGCCCATCAGATCAGAGGCTGAATACACATCTCATAATAAGCGCGGTTGTCTTTTTCAGACGTGATTTCTTGAATTTTACTCGGCCCTTTGTCCTCATCAATCACAACCGTTGAAAAACGGCCTTGAATCCGGGTGCCCTGGGTAATTGAACGATATACTGT
>PIVQ01000921.1 GCA_003354055.1 Desulfobacteraceae bacterium
CTGAACGAGAAACTGGATTTTAAATTCCCCGACCACCCGTACTGGAACGGAGATGCCAAGAAAGGTCTCAATATCGTCTACAGTGATGCTGTTGTCCATTATATCGACGGTGTAATGGTGACATCGGACAACCGGGGCATTACGATTGAGAATTTAAAAAAACTGGGTACCGTGGCCGGATTTACAGCCTGGGATTATCTGGATCTTATCAAGGCCAATAAGATTAGGGTTGTGGAAAATTCTTCATTTGTCGGACTTCTGAAACAGACCATCGTGGGGCGGGTGGATGGCGCCTATATTAATATCTCCGTGGCACAGCATCAGCTGGAAACGGAATTGAAAAAGCCTCAGGCCCTGGTTTTTGCAAGTCAGCTTCCCCATACCAAGGCAGCCTATCTCATGTCCTCAATCAAACATCCGGACCTGGTTGCTGCTTTAAATGCATTTATAAAAAAACATGGAGAAGCAATTCGCCTTCTAAAAATCAAATACAAGGTGGAAACCGTTCAGACCCCTGTGAATTAGCAGGCAGAAGTCATCCGGCCGTTTTGGGATTACCCCCCGGCTAAAGGTCCATGAAGGGTTAGTACCGCATCTGCATCCAGCGCGGTATCCATGTCTATCCGTTGACTGCCCTTGGCCGTGGCCATCCCTACCATGGGAACCAGAAGGGGGCTGATGCCCTGATTCACCAGGATTTGTCGTATAGTGGTGCCGGGTGCCACAACGGTTTCACAGGTCTCCTGTTTGGGTGAGTTTGTATCCCTGAAGATACTAAGCAGGCTTTCAGACAGGCGTAAGGTAATGGTGATCATTTTCTTTTTCCTCTTCGGATTCAGGCAGCTAAGGATCGGCTCCAAAATTACTTGATCTTTTGTTTTCAAAATACCCAGTCTTTTAAGGGTTTTTGGAAACAAATTAGATCAAGTTATTTTGTAACGATTCCTAACGGACAAACAGTTGCCGAATCCTTAACCCGGATATTTCATAACCTAAAGGTCAGAAACCGAGTCGAATTTCCATTAAATGTCCGGGTTAAAGCCTACACGGCAAGATTATGCTTTTCAAGGGTTTTTGCCGTGGGAATTCCGTTCTCATCCCAGCCCCGGGCCTCGTAGTAAGTATCCAGCATTTCCTCGATCACCTCCATGGTCACAAAATGTCCTTTGTTAGGACCGGAGGGAATGGGCTCTTCCGTAAATCTTGCCGGTGGATAATCATACTTGCGGCCGAAATCCGGGATCTCCCGTTTGTTGAACATCCGGTTCAGATGCCAGATTTTTTCAGAAAGAAGCAGCAGATCCTTATCAAAATCCAGTTTTTTGCCTGTGGCATAGTAGTACAGCTCTTCATAATACTTGGTTTCCAGGCCGATTTCCATGTACTGGAGGCGGCAGGTGCCAAGGATATCAAAGGCCGGTCTCAGGTGCTGGGACTTGAGCACCAGAGGCACCACATTCTTATGATCCGCCTTGGGAATGGTCTTGAAATCCGCCCCTCCCGAGATCAGGTCATGGACCGTGGCATCCTTATTCCCGCCCACAGCCGTGGCCACATCGGATCCGAGCACCCAGCACCTTGAATGGTGAGCACCGACATCCGCCGTCATATAACCGAGCATCATACCCGGTGCATTCCTGGCTTCGTATCCCGTCCATTCCAGGCCTTTGACATGGATGGCAAATTTATCTGAATCATGGCCGATTTTTTCGGCTGCATCCCGTACGCCCCGGGCCAGGACATCTCCGATGCCCTCCCGCTTGGCAATGATTTCAAGGATGTGAACAATGGATTCAAGGTCCCCCCATTTCACATCCATGCCCATCTCTTCCTTCGAGATCAGTCCCTTTTCATAACACTCCAGGGCAAAGCTGACCACAACTCCGGCCGAGCAGGTGTCCAGCCCCAGTTCGTCGCACACATAATTGGTATGGGCAATGCCGTGGATATCGGAAAGCTCGCAGTTGGAGCCCAGCAGGGACAGGGTTTCGTACTCCGGCCCCTCCACGTATACCTCACCGAATTTGGTTTTGGCCTTGCCGTATTTACCACAGGGTATGGGGCAGGCAAAGCAGCCCTTGTCCGTGATCTTCAGCTCCTTGAGGATGGCCTTGCCGTTGATATCATCGGCATAATTGCAGTTGGACGTCTTAAAGTTCCGGGTGGGCAGTGCCCCAACATCATTGCACCAGTTGGTGATCCCTGCTGTACCTTCGGGCGTCCACCCGGTAAACCCGGGTTTTTCCCTGCAGGCCGCATAGGTTTCCTTCCCCTTTTTCAGCAGCCCCTTTGGGTCAAACACCGGTATGCTCTTGGTGCCCCTGGCGGCAATGGCCTTGATATTTTTAGACCCGAGCACCGCACCGATGCCGATACGTCCGGCCTGCCGTCCGAAATCATGGGAGATACAGGAGAAGTTCACCAGGTTTTCTCCGGCCTGGCCTATGGTCAGAATCTGGAAATCCTCCCCCAGCTCCTTCTTCATGGCCTCTTCCACCTGGGTACTGCCCTTGCCCCAGTACTGGTCAGCCGGACGGATTTCAACCTTGTCATCATCAATCAGGATATAAGAGGGGACATCAGCCTTGCCCTTGATAATGGTCACATCATACCCGGCATATTTCATGTTTACGCCAAAATGCCCGCCCATGTTGGAGTCACCGTAACCTCCCGTGG
>PIVQ01000185.1 GCA_003354055.1 Desulfobacteraceae bacterium
ATCCTGGTGGAAACCCTGAGCGACGAATATGATGTCCGGGTAGCCCTGGACGGGGAAACCGCTCTGGAGGATGTGGCAGATGACAGACCTGATTTGGTTCTTCTGGATATCATGATGCCGGGTATGGATGGGTATGAGGTATGTGAGAGACTCAAAAACGATCCTGATACAAAGGACATCCCGGTGATCTTTTTAACCGCCATGACTGAAGAGCAGAATGAGGCCAAGGGGTTGGCTCTGGGAGCTGTGGATTACGTGACCAAACCGTTTTCACCCGACCTGGTCAAGGCCCGGGTGTATAACCAATTGGAACTGAAGCAGCACAGGGACAACCTCCAGGAGATGGTGGACGAACGGACCCGAGAACTTGCTCTGACTCAGGAGGTGACGATCTACAGCCTGGCCAGTCTGGCAGAGACCCGGGATCCTGAAACCGGTGGCCATATCTTAAGGACTCAGCGCTACGTCCGGGCCATGGCCCGGCAGCTTGCCACTGTACCGGAATTTAAAGAGGAACTGGACGACAGGGTGATTGACCTCCTGTATAAATCCGCCCCCCTCCACGATATCGGCAAGGTCGGGGTGGCGGACAGCATCCTGCTGAAACCGGGGAAACTTACCGATGAAGAGTTTGAAGAGATGAAAAATCATGCGGTTTACGGCAGGGATGCCCTGCGGGTGGCCGAGGAAAAACTCGGTGACAACTCCTTTATGCAGTATGCAAGGCAGATCGCCTACACCCATCATGAAAAGTGGGACGGTAAGGGGTATCCGAACGGGCTGGCCGGGGAAAATATTCCTGTGGGCGGACGGATCATGGCCATCGCCGATGTCTACGATGCCCTGATTTCCAAGCGGGTCTACAAACCCCCTTTCAGCCATGCCAAGGCCGTTGCCATTATTATAAAGGACAGCGGCACTCATTTTGATCCGGTAATGGTGGAACATTTTATGATGATCGAAGAGGAGTTCAAGCAGATTGCCATGCGACTGGCAGATTCCAAAGAAGAGCGGGATGCTCTTTTGGCAGATCCGGAAAGCTGATTGAAAATGCCGGAACCCATCAAACCCGCCATTATGGTGGTGGATGATATTGCTGCAAACATCGATCTTTTGGTGGAGATTCTGGGGGATGACTTTGATGTCCGGGCAGCTCTGGACGGACCATCTGCCCTTGAGGATATTTTAGAAGATCTGCCGGATCTGCTCCTGCTGGACATCATGATGCCGGGGATGGACGGGTACGAAGTCTGCAGACGACTCAAGGCCGATGAACGGACCCGTGATATGCCGGTTATTTTCGTGACCGCCAAAGGGGAGATCGAGGATGAAGTCAAAGGCTTTGAGAGCGGGGCCGTGGATTATATCGCCAAACCGGTCAGTGCACCCATTGTCAAGGCCCGGGTGGTCACCCACCTGGCCCTTGAACAGGCCCGGCAGGCGTTGAAAGACCGGAACCGGATCCTGAAGGAGAATGTCCGTCTCAGGGAAGAGGTGGACCGGATAAGCCGTCATGACCTGAAGACCCCCTTGAACAGTATTATTTCCCTGCCGCGGATCCTGATGGCCGACAGCCGGACACCGCAGGAGCATATGGATACCCTCAAAAACATAGAACAGTCCGGGTATACCATGCTTAACATGATCAACCGCTCTCTGGATCTGGTTAAAATGGAGAACCATACCTACGGGTTGACACCTGAGGCCGTTGACATGCACGGGGTGGTCAGGAAAATTATATCGGATCTTGATGGCGCGGCGGGGGAGAAATATTGTCGGTTTATTATCAGAATCAATGGCAAGGCACCAGGCAAGACCGAACCATTTATAATGTCTGGGGAATCGCTGCTCTGTTATTCCATGGCCGCCAATCTGATAAAGAATGCTCTGGAGGCCTGCCCCGGTCACTCAGATGTTGGCATCGACATGGCAGTATCCAATGACAAAATGGCCTTGTTTACAGTCCGCAACCAGGGTATGGTACCGGAGTCCATCCGGAAAAATTTTTTTGAGAAATACGCCACAGCAGGAAAAGAGGGGGGAAGCGGTCTGGGAACTTACTCTGCCCGGCTTATGGCCCTGACCATGGGGGGAGCTATAAACATGACCACCCATCCGGATGAGGGGACAAGGATAGAGGTCAGGCTTCCCCTGCCGCTGCCCGACCAGATCAACCTGGGGAAAAAGGATCCGGTTTTAAGCAAGACCGATTTTCAGGCTCGCAAGTTTTCTTCTCTGCGCCTGCTGATTGCAGATGATGACCCTGACAATTTAAGGATACTCCGGTCTTTTTTGAGCCATTCTTCTCTGCGTGTTGACCAGGCTGAAAATGGTCAGGAGGCATTTGAAAAGTGGCGCTGCACCCCTTATGACCTGATTTTCATGGATATTGAGATGCCGGTGATGGGCGGTATGGAAGCGATTTGCAGAATCCGTGCAGAAGAGAACAGGTCTGGCGAACCGGAAACAAAGGCGATTGTCATTGCCCTGTCTGCCCATGATGATGAATTTGCCCGGACCTGTATGGCAGCCGGCTTTGACGGCTTTCTGACAAAACCGGTTTCGCCCGGCGATTTATACGAATATATTGAGAAATACACGGCTGAGGGAGGCCCGCCCGGTTGCCTGACTCTGCAGAAGAGTATCACTGAAGACGGCCCGGCATCGGAGGAAGACTTCCCCGATGTGGTGGCGGTGGACAAGGACCTGGAAGAGATCATCCCTGTTTTTTTGAAAAATAAGGGAGAACAGATCCGAGAGATTCTGGAACATATCCGTCACCAGGACTTCAGCTGTGTGAGAAAGGTGGCACATAAGCTTAAAGGCGGATTTAACATGTACGGCATCACAGGGCTGGGGGCGATTTGCGCAGGGCTTGAACAGGCTGCCATGGAAAAGGACACGGAAGAGGTGAGCCGCCTAGGGCAGGAATTATCCCGAAGATTTACCTGTATGGAGATCCGGTTCCGTTAGGAGTCACGCAGGGTGGCCCAGGGCGATCAATAAAAAGGAGAGAGCTATGAAAAAAGTGCTGGTGGTAGACGACGATCCGGATATCACCCTTCTGGTAAAAATCAAACTGGAAAAAACCGGCAGGTTTCAGGTGGCCTTTACCAATTCAGGTGCAAGGGCGCTTGAACTGGCAAAGACCGAGCAGCCCGACCTTGTGCTCTGTGATATTGACATGCCGGATAAATTCGGCGGGGAAGTGGCTGAGGAACTGACCCTGGATCCTGACACAAAAGATATTCCCATCCTCTTTTTTTCATCTCTTGTGAGCCCGGGTGATATCGTTGACGGAAAAGTGGGCGGGCGTGAAATGGTTTCCAAATCATCCACTCCGGAGGTGTTGATTGAAAGAATTGACGGGATATTGAATCAGGGGTGATGGTTTCAGACAAAGATAAGGAGGGGATGGAAAAGGTTCAGGATACCGGGAATGGTTTTTGCAACTGGTTTACAGGTATTCTGCTGATATTCGGTCTTATTTTATCCCTGACCATGGGCGGGCTTTATCTGCTTCAGGCAAAGGCGCATCTGTCACAGATAAAACTTGAGGAAAAGCGTAACCTTGAACATCAGCAGCGAATCGTGGCCTCAGGCCTCGGGGACGTCTTCTCAGACCTGTACTGTCTGTCACGGCAGAATGAACTGCACCAGTTGCTTGTCAGCGAAAAGGGTCGGGAATACAGATCCCTGATTGCAAAAGAGTATCTGGAACTGGTTCGGCAAAAACGGACCTATGACCAGATCCGTTTTCTTGATCATACGGGTATGGAAAAGGTAAGGGTTAATTTCAACGGCGGCAATCCGGGTATTGTTCAAGGCCCGGGCCTCCAGAACAAGGCAACCCGGTACTATTTTAAAGATACCTTTGTCCTGGGTGAGAATGAGGTCTTTGTCTCTCCCCTGGATTTGAACATGGAAAAGGGAAAAATCGAAATCCCGTTTAAACCCATGATCAGATTCGGCATACCGGTTGTGGACAGTGCAGGGCAAAAGCGGGGTGTCATCTTGATCAATTATCTGGGCAGCGAATTGATCAAAATGATCCGTGAGGCCGCATCCGTATCTTCCGGTGATATCATGCTGGTCAATTCCCTTGGGTATTGGCTCATGAGCCCGGATCCCGGGGACGAATGGGGCTTTATGATTAGCGAACGGCAGGACCTGAAATTTTCATCCCGGTATCCTGAGATCTGGGATCGGCTGATCACCGATGATTTCCTTCAGATTGAGAACACGGCAGGATTGTTTACGGCAGGCACCATAGCACCCATTGACCGTGACAGGCATTCCGGCTCTGTTTCCAATTTAGGGTCTTCCGGTAAGGGGGCGGATGCCTATTATTGGAAGGTGATATCCCACATCCCTGCGGCCGAGCTCAATGCCGTGCCCAGGGCCTTTTTAAATACGCTTCTCGTATTGGGAGGGATTTTGTTCCTGGCAGCGGCCATACCCTCATGGGTGATAGCCAAGGCCATTGTCCGCCGCAGGCAGCACCGGGAACAGATGCAACGGTACTGGAACCAGCTTGAAATGCGGGTTCAACAGGGCACCAGGGAGCTGCGGCAGGCCAATTACGAACTTACAAAACTCTCCCGTGCGGTTGAACAGAGTCCTGCCTCCGTGATGATTCTTGACCTTGACTGGCATGTTGAGTACGCTAATCCCAGATTTTCCATGGCCACCGGATTTGATACCAAGGAAATCGAGGGGCAACACATCCGTGTCCTGGCATCGGATCAGGACAATTCCGGCGGCAGCTGGGCAAATCTGGATACCCTTGTCGCCAACAGAGAGTGGCGGGGGGAGCTGTTAACGAAAAAGAAAAACAATGAAATCTTCTGGGAGGCAGTTTCCGTATCTCCGGTGTTTGACGACGAAGGAGAGGTCACCCATCGCCTGGTGATCAACGAGGATATCACCGAACGTAAGCGTATGGAGGATGAATTGCGGCGGTCCGAAGCCCGTTTTAGAACCATCCTGGATGCCATCAATACAGGAGTGGTGGTGATTAATCCGGAAAATAGGACCATTGTTGATGCCAATCCCGTTGCTGAAAAACTGATCGGCCTGCCAAAGGATGAGATTGTGGGTAAACACTGCCATGAATTCATCTGTCCCAACAAGTATCACAGCTGCCCGATCATTGATCAGGGCAAACGTGTGGACAATGCTGAGAGAGTTCTGGTGACGGCGGACGGTAGAAAGATTCCCATCCTGAAAACGGTTGTTCCTGTCCTGCTGAACGGCAAGAAACACCTTCTGGAGAGTTTTGTGGATATTTCGGAAAGAAAAGAAGTTGAATTAAAATTCCAGCGCAACTATGAAGAATTAGAGCAGTTTAACCGGTTGACCATCCGGCGGGAACTTGCAATGATCAAATTAAAAGAAGAGATAAACACGTTGCTCGAAACATCCGGAAGGCCGGCGAGGTATAAAATTGTGGATGACGTCGATGTGAATTAATGAAATAGAATATAGGGGAAAATCATGTTCAAGGAAGAGAGAAACCAGCCCATGTTTAACTGGGAGATGATTGGTGATGTGGCAGAGGGGCGGCCCAATCTGGGATCGACCATGGATGTCTCTGTTTACCGGTTGATGCAGTTTACCCTGAGGGATGTCATTATCCAGGAATTTGATACTAAGACCGCTGACCGCATTTATTACAGGGCGGGAAAACTGGCAGGACAGGAGTTCTGCAAACAGCTGGTGGACAAGGATAATGATTTTTCAGAATTTATCAATCAGGTTCAGGGGCTTTTATCCACTTTAAAAATCGGTATTTTAAGGGTGGAAGACTCTGATCTGGATAATATGAATTTTACGCTGACCGTGGCCGAAGATCTGGATTGTTCCGGACTGCCCGTCAGTGATGAGACCATCTGTACCTATGATGAAGGGTTTATTGCAGGACTGCTGGAAGAGTACAGTGGAAAGGCATTTAAGGTAAAGGAAGTGGATTGCTGGTGTTCCGGCGACCGCGTATGCAGATTTGACGTAAAACCCGGGTAACGTAAGTTTATGGAAAAACAGGATGCAGAACAGCTGGATAAAGTTTCAGAGGCTTTTTATCTCATTCTGAACGGGAAAACACCGGAGCGGATCAGCCTGCCCAAAGGATTTCCCGACAATGAGGTCAAACAGGCCGTGAGCTATATCAACCGGTTTATCGATCAATATAATGCCACCACGGATATGGCCTTTTCTCTGTCCCGTGGTGACATTGATATTGAGCCGCCCAAGGGAAATCTGTTAATACTGCAGTCGTTAAAGGGTCTTCACGCCAGTTTGAAGAATCTGACCTGGACCACCCAGCAGATCGCCAAGGGAGACTTTGGCCAGACCGTCAAGTTCATGGGTGGGTTTTCCGAGGCCTTCAACCACATGACCGCCCAGCTCAAACAGTCTTTTGAGGAACGGGACAGGACCGGTGCCGCCCTGGAAAAACAGGTGGCAGAACTTGCCGATGCGCGACGGGCCATGCTCAATATTCTGGATGACCTGGACGGGGCCAGAAAAGAGTCGGAAGATGCCAACCAGGCCCTCCAGAAAGCGATGGCAAAGACAGAGGAAAGCGAAATCCGTCACCGTACTATCTTTGAGAACTCGCCATTAGGAATGATTCATTTTAGTGAGGACGGTACCATCCTCAACTGCAACCAGAAGTTTGTGGAGTTGATGGGAGGCACCAGGGAAAAGCTGATCGGGTTCAACACGGTGCGTCAGGGTACCAACAAAGAGGTGGTGGAAGGTCTTGTCAGGGCCCTGAACGGAGAAACCGCTGATTTTGAAGGGGAGTACATCTCTGTGACCGCTGGTATTTCCAGTATGTTGAGAATCATATATAATCCGGTTGATCCGAGCAGACGCCCCACCCAGGTCATTGCAACCCTTGAGGATATAACGGCCCGCAAAGAACTGGAGAAAGAACTCCTCTCCGCAAGGGTGGCCGCGGACGAGGCAAATAAGGCCAAAAGCGATTTTTTGGCCAATATGAGCCATGAGATCCGGACCCCCATGAATGCCATTATCGGCATGAGTCACCTGGCATTGAAAACCGATCTGAATCCAAAGCAGCTGGACTATATCAACAAGGTTCATCTGTCTGCCCGGAATCTTCTGGGGATTATCAACGATATCCTTGATTTTTCCAAAATTGAAGCAGGCAAGCTGGATATTGAAATCATTGATTTTGATCTGAATGACGTCCTGTCCAACCTGTCCGGCCTGGTTGTGTCCAAAGTCAGAGAAAAAGGGGTGGAGTTGATCTTTAATCTTGACGCTGGCGTGCCGGTTCAGTTAAAGGGAGATCCCCTGCGGTTGGGCCAGATCCTGCTGAACCTGGCCAACAATGCGGTCAAGTTTACGGAACTGGGAGAGATTGAGGTATCTGTTTCTGTTGACACCCTTGAAGACCAGAGCGTTCTGATTCGGTTTAAGGTCCGGGATACCGGTATCGGTCTGACCGCCGAACAGCGTAACAAACTCTTTCAATCCTTTCAGCAGGCAGATACCTCAACCACACGAAAATACGGAGGGACCGGTCTGGGCCTGACTATCAGCAAAAAACTCAGTGAGATGATGGGCGGGGAAATCGGGGTCGACAGTGAGGCGGGCAAGGGCTCCACCTTCTGGTTTACCGCAAGGTGCGGCCTCCAGAACAAGGCCCCTGAAAAATTTGAAATTGTGCCCGAATTCCTGCAGGAGATGAAGGTCCTTGTGGTGGACGATAACCAGACATTTTGTCGTGTGATGGAAACTTATCTGACTGCCTTTACCTTTCAGGTGGACATTGCGCTAAACGGAAACATTGCCGTTGACATGGTCCGTAAGGCCGCAGGTTCGGATGAAAGCCCCTATGACGTTGTCTTTATGGACTGGCAGATGCCGGGAATGGACGGTATTGAAGCGGCAAAACAGATTCAGCAGGATATCACCCTGTCAAGAATTCCGAAAATCATCATGGTCACGGCCAACGGCAGGGAAGATGTGATGGAACAGGCCCGTACCATCAGTCTTGACGGATTCCTTTTAAAACCGGTGACCCAGTCCATTCTCTTTGACGCCGTGATGGAAGTATTTGGTCAGCAGCCCAGGGCAGGAAAACCGAGATCGGGACTGACGGGATCTGACCTGCCGAAAGAGGTGGATGATATCAGGGGCGCCCGGCTGTTATTGGTGGAAGATAATCAAATCAACCAGCAGTTGGCAGTGGAACTTCTCAATGACGAGGGATTCCACGTGGAAGTGGCGGAAAACGGTAAAATCGGAGTGGACATGGTCAGCAGGGCAGCAGAAGGGGACTATGATGCCGTGCTCATGGATCTTCAGATGCCCGTGATGGACGGTCGGACCGCGGCTAAGAAAATCCGGCAGCTGGATTCGGCAATAAAGAATATTCCCGTCATTGCTATGACCGCGGATGCCATGAGCGGCGTCCGGGAAGAGGTCCTTGAGATCGGGATGAACGACTATATCACCAAACCCATTTCACCTATGGATATGTTTAAAACCCTTGCCAAATGGATCTCCCCAGGCAAAAGGCCGGTGCATGACAGATATGCCGCCCGTAAGGTGCCGGTAGAGGACATTGCCCCGCTGCCGCCTCTGGAGGGGATAGATACGGAACAGGGGCTGACCAGGGTCGGTGGCAACCTGAAGCTGTACCGGAATTTACTGGCAAGATTCTATACGGACAACCGGAACACCGGTGCAAACCTGGATCGGGCAGTCCTGGAAAACGACCAGGCAACGGCGGTTCGGCTTGCCCATACCATCAAGGGGCTTGCCGGCACCATTGGGGCCGGCCGGTTGCAGGGCATTGCAGCAGAACTGGAGGCTGCACTAAATTCGGATTTCAGCGGGGATTCAACCGGGTTGCGGGCGGATTTCCACAAAGAGTTCAATGTGATTTTGTCCGTTGTAAAGCCTGTTGCCGATGAAAACAACGCAAAGACACCCCGGTCCCATACACAATCGGGAAATGAAGCCCAGCTGTTAGCGTTTTTAAAGGAACTTGAGCCCCATGTCGCAAAGCGGAAACCCAAGCCGTCCAAGGAGATTCTCCGGAAGATGCAGGACTATGCATGGCCGGAATCCTTTGGACCGCAGGTTCAAACGTTGAAAAAACTGATCGGGAAATATAAGTTTAAAGATGCCAAAACTCTTCTGGAAACCCTGTTTTCAGAGTTAGCATAAGGAAAATTGTTATGAAAGAACTGTCAGACTGCATCGTCCTTGTGGTGGATGATACCGAGGCCAATGTGGACATGCTGGTGGAGGCGCTGGGGGACGATTATGATGTGATGGTGGCCATGGACGGGGAGGAAACCCTTGAAATGGTGGAAGAGGAACGGCCCGATCTCATTCTTTTAGATATCATGATGCCGGGTATGGACGGGTTTGAGGTCTGTGAACATCTGAAATCAAACACGGCCACTCGCGATATCCAGGTGATTTTTCTGACCGGGATGGCCGATCAAAAAGACCGGGACAGGGGAATGGCTCTGGGTGCCATTGATTATATTATCAAACCCTTTGACATTCCGGATGTCCAGAATCGGGTGAAAACGCATCTGGAACGTATTTTGAGAAAATAGGAAAAAGGCGTTCAATATGGAGAAAAAGAAAAAAGATACCATTCTTGTGGTGGATGATACGGAGGCCAATATTGATATCCTGCTGGATATTCTGGGAGATACCTATGAGGTGGGGGTGGCAACGGACGGGGAATCTGCCCTAGAAGCCGTGGAAGAAGAGATTCCTGATCTGATCCTCCTGGATATCATGATGCCGGGCATGGACGGTTACCAGGTTTGTAAACAGCTTAAATCCGATGAAAAAACCCGTGACATCCCGGTGATCTTTGTCACGGCGCTTGAGCAGCAGGACAATGAAACCCGGGGGTTAGGACTCGGTGCTGTGGATTATATCACCAAGCCCTTTAACCCGGACATCGTCAAGCTCAGGGTGGAAAACCATCTGCAACTGGTCCGGGCCAATACCGCTCTGAAGCGCCAGAACGAGGTGCTTTTGGAAAATGAACGGCTCCGGAACGATGTGGAGAATATTGCCAGACACGATTTGAAAACCCCCATGAATGCCCTGATTGCCATACCGGAGTTGCTGCTCAAGGAAAAGGGCATGAACAAAAACCAGCGGGATATGCTGGAGATGATATCCCAGTCAGGGTTTCGGGTCATGGATATTATCAACTCTTCCATTGACCTGTACAAGATGGAAAAAGGGGAGTATCGTCTGCGGCCAGTGCCCGTTGATCTGATCAAGCTGCTCAAACAGCTCAAAGGGGAGATCGTCCATTTAATGGGAGAAAAGGAGATCCCTTTCAGGATTCTGATCAGCGGAAAACCGGCCAATACGGAGGATACCTTTGTGGTATACGGCGAAGAGATGCTGTATTACTCCCTGTTCGTCAATGTGGTAAAAAATGCCGTGGAGGCATCTCCCAAGGGACAATCCGTCACCGTGGGTATGGATGTCAAAGGGGATACCCCCATCATCATGGTCAACAATACAGGCTTGATACCCGACGAGATCCGGGATACCTTTTTTGATAAGTACGTGACCCATGGCAAGCCGGAAGGTACCGGCCTTGGCACCTATTCTGCCAAGTTGATTGCCCGCACTCTGGGCGGCGATATGTCTTTTCAGTCCGTGAAGGAAAAAGGGACCACCCTCATGCTGACACTTCACGATAATTTGAAAAAGGAGAATGTGGATGAAGCCTTTGACGAGTTTTTTGAGCAGAGTCCGTTAGAGATCAAAAATCTTTCCCGAAAAACTTCCATGACCATCATGATTATTGACGACTATGCCATCATGCGGGGGACAATTGCCAGTATCCTTCGGCAGATGGGATTCAAGAACTTCATCCGGGTGGAAAACGGGATGGTCGCCCTGCGGGAACTCCAGGTAAAAAAAGTGGACCTGATCATTTCAGATTTGAACATGCCCAAGGTCAACGGCCTTCAGCTGCTCAAACATGTAAAAAAGTCAGACCCCCTGAGACAGATCCCCTTTGTCATGGTCACGGG
>PIVQ01001771.1 GCA_003354055.1 Desulfobacteraceae bacterium
ATGAAGCTGGTTGAGGTCATTAAGGGTATTGCCACCTCCGAAGAAACATTTAAACTGACCTGGGAGTTGTCTGAGAAGTTCGGTAAAACCCCGGCAGAGGCCAATGATTATCCCGGGTTCATCGCCAACCGGATCCTCATGCCCATGATCAATGAGGCGGTATTCTGCATCTACCAGAGTGTGGGCAAACCCGAAGACATTGATACGGTTATGAAATTGGGTATGAACCATCCCATGGGCCCACTGGCTCTAGCCGATCTCATCGGACTGGACACCTGTCTGGCCATTATGGAGACCCTGTACGACGGGTTTAAAGACTCCAAATACAGGCCCTGTCCCCTGCTGAGAAAATATGTGGAAGCCGGCTGGCTTGGCCGGAAAACCGGTAAAGGGTTTTATGACTATAGTTAGTTAATCCCTATCGGTTTTTGTTCTATCTATATGCTGCAGCAGGCAGGCCTTATGGTCGTGTGTGCTGCAGCTTTTTTATTTTAGGCCCGGATATTTCATAACCTAAAGGTCAGAAGCCGAGTCGAATTTGCTTTAGATGCAAGTTACAGGACGTGCAGCTGTAATCGTTTACCGCAAGCGGCCTGTAGCGAAGCAGATGAAGTAAATTCGGCTCGCCTGGAAGGTGGAAATTGAAA
>PIVQ01001772.1 GCA_003354055.1 Desulfobacteraceae bacterium
CTATCCGCGCTGAAAAAGACTCCATTGCATTTTACCTGGGTATGAAAGAACTGGTTTCTGAAAAACAGGGTAAATCCAAGGTGAATGATATTATCAAAGAAGAGATGAGCCATATTCAGATGCTGGCAGGGAAACTGGTTGAGTTCGCGTAAACCCAAACTGGTTGAGTTAGCGTAAAACAGTTCCTTTCCCGCAGTAAAATATAAAAAGCCCGCTGTCTGTAAGATCAGGACAGCGGACTTTTTTATTGGGTGCAAAACCGGCGGGTTACAACCGGCGGGCCACGGAACCCTGAGGCTTTAGGACTTCCAGAGGCCGTGAAGGTTGCAATAGGCGAGGGCAACCACTTTATCCGCATCGCATTTAAATGTGGCTTCAGGAATACTTACAGGGGTCAACATCACACGCTGTACATAGCTACCGTCACAGGAGGTCAGTTCAATCCATTCGATCCAGTGATCCTGTGTCATGGGATGTGCCACGCTGCCCACGTTTACCTTGTAACCGCCTTCGATCTTTTCAACCACAGGAATATGTTTTTCCACGGCAGCGTCAACCGTGTTTTCAACCAGTCTGTCCATGGGTTTGCCACAGCAGGTTACAGGTGGGGTTTCACTATGAAGGACCTGTACAATGTTTCCACATTT
>PIVQ01001773.1 GCA_003354055.1 Desulfobacteraceae bacterium
TAAGAGAGAACATGGCAAAACCACTCATCAGGATATCACCTATGGGAATTTTGTTATTTTTGGCCCGATGGTCGGCAATTTTGCTAAAATCCTGACGAATGGCTTTGAACATGGCGTCTGCGTTGAGGTGTTTGTGCATTTTGATGTTGGTATCGGCAACGAGATTTTGAATAGCCTGTACAGAATAGAGCTGTTTGCATAATTTCATAATGATATCCTATGTATATAATTGAAATGTAACTACTCGCCCCCATCGAATTCTACTCCATTAATTTTATCAGCCAAGGCCAACTGAATGGCGACAAGTGGGTTTATTCCCTGGTTTGCCATTGTTTGCAGGTAACTTGAGATTCTACAATAAGCTTGCGCATATTGTTGACGCCGAAAACACCCTGATATTTTCTGCTTAACCTTTGCCATACGAAGATCTCGCTCAGCTCGATTATTGGTGAAGGGAACATGCGGGGCCCTGGCAAACAACAAAACTGCCGTTTCATATTTTTTCAGCCTTTCCCAAAGATTGTGCGCATCTGATTTGGCCATCTTGCCAGGCTTGCCCTTTGGCTTCGGTGGTATCTCCGGCAACTCTTTGCCTCCACGTGTAAGAATATTGCGGTAGCGTTTCTGCAAATTCGCATACTCTTT
>PIVQ01001774.1 GCA_003354055.1 Desulfobacteraceae bacterium
CAACAAATGTTATGAAAAGAATGGATACTTTAAATCATGTATTACATTATCCTCAAAAACCAATTGTTTATACTAGAACAAGTGAATTATTAGGAATGAACAAAATGCCTGCTGGTGATAACTTGATTATTGCTATTATGACTCATACTGGTTATAATATGGAAGATTCAGTTATTGTTAATAGAGGAGCAATTGAAAGAGGTTTATTTCATACTACATTTTATAGAACATACAAATCAGAAGAAAAGAAAGACTTAAAGAAATTAAAAAATAAAGAACTTACTTGGCAATATTTAATTAGTAATGAAATTATTGAGTTTGTAGATGTAAACGAAATTGAATGCTCAATGGTTGCTATGAAACAGGAAATATTAGTAGATAAAAATGTTCAGTTTAGTCATTGTGAAATACATACCAGTTTAATTTTTGGTGTATGTGCTTCATTAATTCCATTCCCAGAACATAACCAATCTCCTCGTAATGTTTATCAATGTGCGATGGGAAAACAGGCTATTGGTATTAACTCAACAAATGTTATGAAAAGAATGGATACTTTAAATCATGTATTACATTATCCTCAAAAACCAATTGTTTATACTAGAACAAGTGAATTATTAGGAATGAACAAAATGCCTGCTGGTGAT
>PIVQ01001775.1 GCA_003354055.1 Desulfobacteraceae bacterium
TGAGCGAAAGCGTAACACATGTTTTTAATGGTGCGTCCGATCAGTTCCGCAGGCTGCCTCACCCCTTTTTCCCTGCAGCCTGACGCAAGGCGTTCAATCAGCGCATTGCCTTTCAATTTTCCAATATCTAAGTTTGCGAACGCACTCCCACCTAACGCATTGGAATCAAGGGTCTTTTTCAAATGGGAGTAAAGGAAAAAATTGCTTGTGGTTACTATTGTGTCCGGGTCCAGGGCAATCTTGTCCACCGCTTCGGCGGCTGCGGCACCCGATGGAAACGGTGGTTCCAACAACAGCAGGTTAAGCACTTTTTGCCCTTTTTCCTGGAGCAATCTCGCCATCTCGTAGGCAATGATGCCGCCCATGGAAAACCCGGCCAGCTGATACGGCCCTTCCGGGTCAATACCCGAAATGATTTCAATGTAATACCGCGCCATCTCAGCGATGTTATCCAAAAAGCCGTGTTCGGTCCCAACCCCCTTGGATCGGATACCGAAAAACGGTTGGCCGATATCCATATTTTGGGCGATTTTGAGGTATGGCTCCACCGAACCGGTCAACGGATGGATCCAGAAGCACGGTTTTTTATCATTGCCACCATTCAAGGAGACCCCATTTAGGGGGACACATTCGGGATACCGTTT
>PIVQ01001776.1 GCA_003354055.1 Desulfobacteraceae bacterium
GAAAAGCGTCGATTAAAACGCAGTAAAGGCAAGCCACGATTATTTACCTCAGACGATTTTCATTATGATGAAGCAACCCAAACATGCCGCTGCCCAGCAGGTAATGATATGTGGCGAAGTGGTATAAATGTAAAAAGTCACAACCAAAAATACACGCGATTTTGCGGTTACTTAAAAGATTGCAAAGTATGCCCACTACAACAGCAATGTATGCGAAAGCCACCGATAGAAAGAGGCCGACAAGTTCAGTTTATAAATAATGAATCACGTAAAAAGCTGAGCTACATCGACAAAATGAAGGTCAAAATAGACAGCCCGATGGGGCGACGACAGTATAGCAAACGACTCGGGTGTATAGAGCCTGCTTTCCTTTAAATAAAAAGCGCAATATTACCGTCAACAAGGGCATGAATAAATTGACCTTACGGGGTCAAACGAAAGTGAACACGCAATGGCAATTGTATTGCCTTGTTCATAATATAGAAAAGCTACAAAACACAATGCATTAAGAATGGGTAAAGCCTATTAACCTCAATAAAGCCACTAAAACATCCGTAATACCTTCCAAAACGTCAATTAAAACAACACCAAACTCCCACTTTATATTCTGCATAAAATACAGTAATCGATTGAATCAAAATAGG
>PIVQ01000186.1 GCA_003354055.1 Desulfobacteraceae bacterium
GATCAGCCCGGTTTTTTCACTGCCCTGAACCACTTGATCTGCCATGGAAAGGGTGGTGCGGAGCTGGGCAAAACTTTTATCCATCCGTTCCAGGGTCTGGTTTACGTCCCTGAGTATGAGTCGGGCATCTTCTGTTTTAAGTGAGGAAAGAAAAGCCTCTCTTTCCCGGGCAATAAGACCGGATACTTCTTCAAGAGTGGCTTTACGTTCATGTGAGATCAGCCGGGCGGCATCGTCAAATGCCGTCTTGCGCTCTATGGATATCTGCTGGGGAAATGTGTCCAGAAAACGGGCAAGGTCATTGGCCGTCAGACTGAACTGATCCATATTTTTCATCAGGTTTATTGTTTCCGGCTGAAATAATATGTTTTTGTAGGCCAGTTCAACCTGGAAATTGGCAATGAGCTGCATTTTGGTCAATAAAAACATGGCGCGTTCCGATGTCATTCTTACCTCGTCCACCGCCTTGGTGGCCTCCCGGATCGGGGCCAGCAATCCGCCCGGTTTCTGAATCTCTTTGAGGTTTTGCTTTTTACCGAGGCTTCCAAAATCACTGAACCGGATATTATCCACGACAATCTGCTGAGGATGATCTGCCCGCCAGGTGTTGATAAGATCCTTAAGTTCTTCCATCTGTTCCGGCGTCATGACTGTGGAAGCCTGGTACCAAATATCTTTTTCCAGTGAAACAAAGGCATCCACAATGACAGTGGCCGGCATGCCGAAAACTTGCGGTCGCCAGTATTCATCCCAGGCCATCCGGTTCAGGCTGGTCATGACCATCATGTTCAGCAGGGCCGCTCCGGGATTGGGGCCGGCCGCAATCTCAGTGGCCGCAAGGAGGGAATATACCCGCCTTTTTGAGGCCATCACCCTTGCCCTTGGTGTTGGCAATTCCTGTTCAAAAGTGAACGAGGCCTGTCCGATGGTGGCGATAAAGCGGTTGGCATAGGAGATGACTGCCGACTGAAGTTTTTCTTGGCTTACCTGGATTTTAGGGGGGCGTTTAGGACGATCTGCGGCAGGGGATTTTTCCTTGTCTGCAAAAGAGATACAGCCGGTGCTCACGGCAATCACCAGAATCAGTGCAATGCCGGTACTCATCCACCCAAAGCTCCGTGATCTCATGACGCCTCCACTGATTTATAATAAATAATAGCCGGAGAAATTGTAATCTGCGAAATTATTAAGACTATTTATGTATCTGAACCAGATCAAGCAAGGTTTGTCAAGAGAACAAAAAGGAATCGCCCCGTAGAGCAGAGGCTCTACGGGGCGATTCACACAAGTCTACTTTGTCGGTTTAAGGAACCAGCACCTGCTCCAGACATTCCACCATGAAATCCATTTCCTCCTCATTGATGACCAGAGGGGGGGATATCCGGATGGTATGCCCGTGGCTGTCGTTGACCACCATGCCCAGCTTCAGAAGTTTATGGCAGAATTCCATGGCATTGCCGTCTTTGACTTCAATGCCGATGAACAGGCCAAGTCCCCGGACACTCTTTACATATGGGGAACGGCTGGCGATGTCCTGAATTCGTTTTTTAAGGATAATTCCTTTTGCCGCAGACTGTTCTGCAAGCTTTTCCTCTTCAAATACCTTGAGGGCTGCGGTTCCTGCCACACAGGCCAGAGGATAGCCGCCGAATGTGGAGCCGTCAGATCCTTTGGAGAAGATCATGTCCATAAGCTTTGCATTGGTAATGAATACGGACAGGGGAACCAGACCGCCGGACAGGGCTTTGCCCAGAATCACGCCGTCAGGAACCATATCGTCATGCTCAAAGCAGAAGCGTTTACCGGTTCTGCCCATACCCACCTGGATTTCGTCACAGACCAGGAGGAGATCATTCTGGTCGGATAACTCTCTTAAGCCCTTCAGGAAACCCTTGGGGGGGATGAGCATGCCGCCCTCACCCTGGAAAGGTTCAACAAGGATACCGCAGGTGTTGGGGGTGATGGCTTTTTTCACGGCATCAATATCGCCAAAGGGGACCGATACAAAGCCGGGGGTCAGGGGACCGAATCCTTCTTTGTATTTTTTGCTGGAGGATAAAGAGACCACACTGATGGTCCTGCCGTGGAAATTATTGTTGAACACGATAATTTCCTGTTTTCCGTCGGCAATGCCTTTTTCTTTAAATCCATAATACCGCATGGCTTTGATGGCTGTTTCAACGGATTCAACACCTCCGTTTTTGGGCAGAACCTTGTTGCCGTAATTGCCGAATCTCGGTGCCATCTGGGGGGCGAACTTTGCAGCTTCGGACAGGAATATGCCCAAAGGATCGGTAAATACAACATTGGACAATACCGAAGCATAATTACCGATCAGGGCATCCATGACCGCATTGGTGATAGTGGGATGGTGGTGACCGGGATTGGCCGCAGAGTAGGCTGCCAGGCAGTCCAGGTATTTTTTACCTTTGTCGTCTGTGAGCCAGCAGCCTTTTGCATGCCGGACCACCAGGTTGATCCGTTCATAGTGATGGGCTCCGAAATCTTCTTCCAGATTAAAGATGGTCTTGTCGCTCTCATTAGAGAACCCGTCAAAATAATGTATTTTTCTCATGCTTGTCATGGCTACTCCTTTAGTTGTCCTGTTTTATAAGCTGGTAAATCTTTTTTTCCCGGTCGGTCAGGGGTTGGTTGCGGTCGAGGGTTTTTTCAAGAAAGCAGTGGTAAAAGTCATGGCGGAGACTGTCACGGTTGGCAATGATAAACCATTGGTTCCGGGTCCAGTTAATCGGGGATTCATCTTCGTTCCCGGTCTCAAAAATACCTACCAGGGCTTCCTGTCTATCCGTAATAATGTCAAAGGATCTGCCCCCGATTCTTGCGGTAAGATCCTCTTTGCCCGGGTGGGTCACCTGGATATCAAAGCGGTCCGGCACATCGCCCATTGCAATATACCGGATGGACACCCCACGGTTCTCGGCAGCTTCCAATGCCTTGGCCAGGCGATGGTCTGCTTCGGGAAACAGTCTGGCATAGATCTCTTCTTTGGCAGCACCGATCATATCCTTGGCCTTTTCCATGACATTGTCGTATCCGGTCAAGGTCCATACATATTCAAAATCTTCTTTTTGGGAGGCCTTAACGATTTCTTTTTCAACGGCAGTGATGCTGGTTTTAAATTCCCGGTTCAACCGCCGGATCAGTTCGTCGGACGGCAGGGGGGCATACTGGCCGGCCTGTACCTCAATCACATAACCTTTGGCAATAAGGTTGCGAAGCACATCATAAATCCTGGACCGTGCAATGCCTGATAGTTTGCTTAACTGGGATCCGTTCACCGGGTGGGTTGTCACCAGGGCCATATAACAGGCGGCCTCGTATTGTGAAAAGCCCAATTTTGTCAGTGCTGATCTGTTTTCCATGCTGTTTCCGTTAATTGAATTGCTGTTGCTACCTAAATAGCAACATAGGGGAGAACGTTGAATTTGTCAAGCCAATCCTTGTAATTGCCTGGAATAATAAAGAGATGACACTTTGTTTATCACTTTACACAAATTTCAAATGTTGGTAGTTTTGAAAAGAATCTGTTCAGAGTATTTTTTCTCCAACGACCCGCATTCTTAAACCAACAGGATCAACAAAATGGAAAATCAAACATACGAGAAACCCTATTTCCGGAACGTGCCGCAGAGTCATGCGAATACCGGATTGGTTCAGTGATTTTGTGAATTCGTTTGTTGCATTTTTTCTTTTGTCTACGGATAGTTAACGGTGGGCTTCTTAAAATTGCAGGTTGAGTCGGGATTGACAATTCTTGCGGCCTATGCGCATATGAGAAGCTTAATAAATTTTCAACGAATAGGAGTGTAAATAATGGCAGGTTTAAACAAGGTCATGCTCATCGGCAACCTGGGACGGGATCCTGAAATCAGGTATTCCCAGCAGGGTTTGGCAGTGGTTAATTTCTCAATTGCCACAAGTGAACAGTGGACAGATAAAAATACCGGAGAACGCCAGGAAAAAACCGAGTGGCACAGAATTGTTGTTTTTGGCAAACAGGCGGAAGTCTGTGGGAAATATTTGTCCAAGGGCAGTTCCATCTATATTGAGGGACGTCTCCAGACCCGGTCCTGGGAAAAAGATGGTCAGACCCATTATACCACTGAGGTGGTTGCTGGCAACTTTCAGTTTCTTGGCGGCCGCAGTGACAATCAGGGCGGTGGGGGCGGTGGGGGCGGCGGATACCAGAATCAGGGCGGCGGAGGCGGCGGGTACCAAAACCAGGGTAACCAGAATCAGGGCAACCAGGGCGGAAACTTCCAGGGGAACCAGGGTGGCGGTGGCGGCGGATCCCAGAACCAGGGTGGATCTGCTCCCGGTGGCGCTCCCAATTCCAATAATTTTCAGGGCCAGACCAATCCGGGCATGACCGGCGGGTCTGATGCCATTCCGGACGACGATATTCCTTTCTAAATACATTCACCCAGGGGGCGGCAATATGTCGTTTCCTGGGTGAAATTCAGATGTCTTCAGAAGCTGATTTTTCAATATCAATTATTTTGGATTTCAGGTAGGGCTTGGTTTCGTACCGGGTTATTTTTGTCAGGTCATGGGTAAGCTGTGCCAGTTTATCTACTTCCTCCTGGATGACAGATAGGGCATTGGTGGTTTCCGTATCCAGGTCTGTTTTATGTGATAAAATTTCACAATACCCCATGATGACCTGGAGAGGCTGGCTGAGTTCATGACATACCCCGCCTGTTGTTTCCAGAGCCGTTGCCAGTTTTTCTTTTTCCAGCCGTACCCGTTCATGGATCCGTTCCTGGGTAAGATCCTGGATGGAGAGCAGGGCCACATGGTTGCCGGACAGCTTCAGGGGTTTTGTGGAAAATCTTAAGATCCGTTTCCCCTTTTTTTTAAGCACCTTGGTTGTTTCAATCATGTACCGGGGTTTGCCCTTTGTCAGGGTGTCTTCCAGGGCTTCCTTGAATTTGCACCTGATGCAGTCCTGACTGAAGCCGCACCCCTTGTGATGTTTTTCATGGTTGATGCATGAAAAGGCCTCGCCCGTGACAAGGCCGAGGAGCTGGTCTTTGTCTTTATTGGTAAATTCGAGGGACACCTTGTTTGCCAGAAGAACGGATCGGTTCCGGTCAATAACCAGTATCGCCAGGGGAAGGGCGTTTATAATTTCGAGAAGCCCTTCCCGGGTATATTCCCTTAGTGCTTTACCCATAGAGCGTTATCCATTTAGTTCTATCCATTTTTCCAGCGCGAAATCTTTTCAAATGCTGTTCTGGCTGCATCCAGAAGATCCGCCATACTCACCGGTTTTTTAAAATAGTCATCAAATCCGGCATCCCTGCAGTCGGATAGCTCAAACAAAGAGGCATATCCGGTCAGGGCGTAGAGAATGGACATGGGCATCTGTTTTTTTATGGCCCGGCACAGGTCGATTCCGTTCATTGCAGGCAGATTCAGGTCCAGAAACATGACATGGATTTCCTCAGTCTTGAGAATATCAAGGGCATCTTCTGCACTGGCGGCTGTTTTTATACGATAGCCCTGTTTGGTAAAGGCCAGTTCAAACATGCTCAATATGGTTGTTTCATCGTCAACGACAAGTATGGTTTTTTCAGACATGGTTTTCCTTTTTCTATAGTTTCAAAGCCTGATCGTTAATTGGTTGTCATTTAGCTCAATTGGTCTCAGCAAGTTGAAATATTCCGTGAATGTCCAGAATAAGTCCGACCCTGCCGTCTGCAAGAATGGCACCGCCTGAAAACCCCTGAATCCCTTCGAGGTTTCCGCCCAGGCTTTTAATGACATATTCGTCTTTGCCCAGAAGTTCATCAATGAGCAGGGCTTTTTGTTCGTCTTTTGATTCCACAACCACAGCCAGACAGTCCCAGACATTTTTGGTGTCGTCTTGACCTGAATACAGGCTTCGCAGCCGGACAATGGGAATGAGCCTTTCCCTTTCTTTGATTAGCTCACCTTTGCCCTCAACTGTAAAACAATTCTCTTTATCCGGCTTAAAGGCCCGGTGGATGGCAGTGGTGGGAATCACATATTTCTCATCACCCACCCGCACCAGCATGCCGTCGATGATGGCCAGGGTCAAAGGAAGACTGATGGTGAATTTGGTACCCATACCTTTTTCGGATTCAATTTTCAGATGGCCCCGGAATCGTTCTATTCCTGATTTGACCACATCCATGCCAACGCCCCTGCCTGACACTTCGGTAACTTTTTGGGCTGTTGAAAATCCCGGACGGAGGATGAGATCATAAATCTGGCTATCGGTGAGCTGGTCGTTTTTCGATATCAGTCCGGACTGGATGCCTTTTTCCAGTATCCGCTCCCGGTCAAGCCCCTTGCCGTCATCCTGAATTTCAATGATGATGTTACCGCCCTTGTGATAGGCACTCAAATGAACCATTCCCTGGTCCGGCTTGCCTGTCTCCCGTCTTAGCTTTGGCGGTTCGATGCCGTGGTCCACCGAGTTTCTGATCATATGCACCATCGGTTCATACAGGGCATCCACCACATTTCTGTCAATTTCAGTCTCTTCTCCGCTCATGGTGAGGTTGACGGGCTTGCCTGATTTTTTGGATAAATCTCTGACCAGCCGGATCATCTTCATGAAAGTGGCTTTAATAGAGATCATTCTCATGGACATGGCAATGTGCTGCATATTGGATACAATCTGTCCCAGTTGGGTGACGCTCTGGATCAGGGAGGGATCATTGGAAACCTTTTGTTTGAGCATGGACTGGGCAATGACCAGTTCTCCGGCAAAGTCCACCAGGTCATCCAGTTTTTCCGTGTTCACCTTGACCTGAGTGGCCACCTTTTTCTTTCCTGTTTTCTGTTCTTTCAGGGCCTGGGCCACCTGGACGGGTTCAGCCTTTTTTTCTTCAATCAGGATTTCCCCGATTTTTTTATCCGGCTGGATTTTCTGGGTTTCCAGGGTCTCTTCAAGGCTTTGCTCGTCAATCACCCCTTGTTTTATAAGAATTTCACCCAGGGGCTCTTTGGTACCTTTGGTCAATTGGTCATGAAGGTCCCGAAGCTTGTCTCGAAGCCCGTTGATATTAATATCATGATCCGGCAGTTTCACCCCTTTGGCAATGCCCTGCTTTACCCGTTCAATCAGGCTTTTAAGCATGTCGACAGATTCCAGAATGGCATCCGTGGCCAGATCATTGATCAGGAATTCCCCGCTCCGGGCACTGTCCAGAAGGTTTTCCGTGGTGTGGGCCAACTGGTTTATTTTTTTCAGGGACAGAAAGCCTGCCACCCCTTTGATGGTGTGGATCGGTCTGAAAATATTGTTGATGATTTCCGAATCTTCGGGATCCTGTTCCAGTTCGATCAGATGGACCTCTATGGAATCAAGGTTTTCTTCTGCCTCGGAAACAAAATCCATCAGGATTTCCATGTCTTCGCCGGATATGGGTTCAGGTTCTTCGGCGTTGTCGGCAGGAGCCGGCGAGGGTTCTGTCTGGGTGGTGGGTTCCGCAGGTTCCGGCTCTGTTGGTTCTTCTGCGGGCGGCACAATGGTCAGGATGGATGAATCAAGAATACTGATGACATCCGTGGTTTCAAAGGTGAACTCTGTCCCCCTTTTCATGTGCCGGAATAAAGCTTCAAGAAGCAAAAGAGCATCTTCCAGGGGGCCGGTGCGTGACATCGTCTCAAGGGTCATATTTTCAACAAAATGCAGGCAGGACTCGATTACTTGATAAAAGGTCTCTGAATCGGTTTGTTTGGCAGCAATGGACAAATCTTCCAGCAGCATGATCATACTGCCAAGGTCCGGTGTTTCACCGGGGCAGAATTCACCAATGAGTTTCGAAAAGCGTTTTAACAGTTTTGACAGGTCTTCCATTACAGCATTTTTATCCACAGTGTTTTCCTCCAAAGGGAATTAGACGCTTAATCGTTAATCAGGGCAGCAGCGTTTGTCAAGCATTTTGATCAACTCTGTTGTTTCCGGCTTGGTCACATAATTATCTGCCTGGACCTTATGGCACTTGGCCTTCATCTGTTTGTTGATCAGAGATGAAAACATAATCACGTACATATCTTTGAGTACAGAATCCCTTTTCAGGCGCCGGCACAGGGTCAGGCCGTCCATTTTAGGCATCTCAATGTCTGTGATCAAAACTGTTTTCCGTAGTTTTTCCGGTGTGGGATTCTGATAATTGGTCCGGATAAACGCGAGTGCCGTCTCCCCGTTGATAAAATCATCAATATGGAGAAACCCCGCTTTTTTAAGACTCTTTACCACGGATTTGCGCATGAGCGGGGAATCCTCGGCAAATATAATATTGATCTGATCCCGTGGGATGCTCTCTTTTTGAAGAATAACATCATCCGACACCTCTTCCAGAATCAGATCCGGAAAGATGGACGCCAGGATATGTTCCAGATCCAGCACCAGGATCTGGGTATCTTCCACATGGACAGACCCGGTAAAGCAGGCATTCCCCTCAAGCATGGCATCCATAGGAACAAATTCCTGCCAGGACATTCTGTATATCCGTTTGACCCCCTGGACCTTAAAACTGTTCAGGGTGTTATTGAATTCCGTGACCACGATGATTTCCCGGTCTTCTTCCTGATTGGCCTCTATGTCAAGAATCTGGGCAAGATCCATCAGAGGAATTGTCCGGTCCCGGTATAAGTACATACCAGCAATGCCGGGCGGGGAATCAGGCAAGGACGTAATTAGCTCTGAGTCGTATCGTTGAATAGACTGGACTTTTGCCACGTTCATCCCAAAGGCTTGTTCTCCAACAAAAATGGTGAGTAATTCCATTTCATTAGTGCCGGACTCCAATAATATTCCTGAATTTGTAACCGTATCTATTGCCATTTTTACTCCTTTATCCGGACCTTATCGTCCAGTTACTTCTCCCTTTTCCGTCACGATGGTTCTCCGGATATTCGGGCTGATATGATACTGTCCAGTTGCGTGGGTTGATATTCAGGAGCCGTTTTAAGTGTCGACGGCATGTCCCTGACAATGCACAGTATCATGGGGATTTCGCCGGTAAGAATTACAGTGTTCAGCACATGGCAGGGAATCCATTCATTGGTCGTTTGATTATATATTGAGGTAGAGGTCTCTTCCCATCCTTTGTCCATAAGGGGTTGCCTGTCATTCCTAAGTTCCGGTAAAAGCCCGAGTTCCATTCCGTTTTTATTTGAAATATCCTGTTTAGAATACCCCAACGCCAGGCAGAATGAGGGATTGGCCTCAATGATCTGTCCCTTGCTCAGGGTAAACTTTGCCATGGGCGTGTCATGGTGCTTAAATAGGCTGAGCAGGGCCTTGTCGGTTTCAAGAGATCGGGATTTAGTTTTTTTCCCCAATTGTTTTTCCGTCGTAATCTTGTCTCGGTCATCAATACGTCGAGGACCATGGGATTTGTTTTTTTGAAAAAGATAAAAGAAAAAGAGCACAAGACTGGTCAATACCAGGGCCAGTGTCAGCACCGGCTGGATCTGATGGCCGCTGCCTCCGGGAGACTGGGCCATGGCCATAGCCGGAAAGGCCAGGGTGGCGCTTATGGTCCAGGCCGGCCAGGAGTGAAACGGCTTTGAATGTTGGTATGACTTTCCCAAATTATGGCCTTAATTACAAAATAATCATAGGTTGCGGTAATATCCGTTCAAATCCGCGAAATTATTTGTTCCCGCTACAGGGTAATGTTTTTGATGTTAGTGAACCGTGATCTATTAACCCGTCCAATGTACCATATTAAGGAAATGGATGCAAAAAAAAACACCTGGCAATTTTATATAGATACCCTGGCATGTGATATTATTTCCAGGGGTTTTCTTTTCGCCATTTTCGGGGGCTAAGATATTTGTCACCAAGGGACCATATCCCGATGTTTTTCTGCCTGGCAATGTCCTGTGCCTTCTTATAGGCCGCAACGTCCAAGGCGAGGGTGAGTTTGCCCTGATAAACCTCGGCAAGGCCTTTTCGGAGCATTTCAAGATTAACGTTTAGGCTGTCGGAAAAAACCTCTGCCAGAATCCGGTTGTATCCGCCTGTGCCGTATTGTTTTAGCCAGACCTCCTTTTTAAAGATCAACTGACTGATTACTTTTTTGGCCTTCTGGCTGAAAGGCTGCCCCTTCTGACTTTTCCACCCCATTTCCGGTGAGTCTATTCCCACCAGCCTTACCTTGAATTCAAGACCCGCTCCCGAAACTTTGATCGTGTCTCCATCAAAGATCTTGATGACAGTGAACCGCTGGCCTTTTGGAATCTGAACCTTTTTCTCATCCATACGGATGATGTTGCCTTCCCCTGGCGGGGAGATGTTGGATACGTGCCGGATTCCGTTTTCATCTGTCCAGATATACAAATCTGCATAAGCCGGGTTAGTTTCGGTCAGACAGATGCAACATAAAATCAGAAAAAGAAAGC
Organism: Desulfobacteraceae bacterium; assembly: GCA_003354055.1. The sequence goes on from PIVQ01000186.1 coordinate 10,411, forward strand.
AGATTTGTTTGAGGGCATGGTCCATGATGCCTCCTGATTTCGTGAATAGATAGGGAAACTATAAAAGAAAAGGCCTTTAAAAACAATGGAAATCAGGGCAGATCTCCAATGTATGCAGATGTTATTTCAGAGGTTATAGGCAAAACCCGGCTGCATTACCGGTGGGGGATTCCGCTAAATTCCCTCTGGTCGTCCTGACCGGCGGAAAAGCGGAAATTTCCGTTTCTTTCAGTCCTTGACGCCTCGACAATTTACGCCGATTCACCCCCACCGGCAACACAGCCTAACCACCGAGGAATACTAAAGTGATATGTATTGGAGCAGTAAGTTCTTTCTTTGTCGGGGTTGTTGGGCCAATAATGCTAATTAATGCATTATTAACAAGCTGAAAGAAAATGGTCCCCTTGATCTTTTTGTCGTATTGGTTTTTTCAAAAGATCAAGGGGGATCAAAGTTCACTATGATATAGATTCCAAATAGGAATCGTTACAAAATAACTTGATCTAAATTGTTTCCAAAACCCCTTAAAAGACTGGGTATTTTGAAAACAAAAGATCAAGTAATTTTGGAGCCGATCCTTAGTCTTTTCTATTCAAT
>PIVQ01001777.1 GCA_003354055.1 Desulfobacteraceae bacterium
AACATTGAGTATACTGGTAATAAAATCCGGATCGAGGGCACACCGTTTACCATGAACCAGGCAATTCCGGTCCGGAACTTTGGTTATGACAGTCCGTTTAATCTGTTATTGGCCATGGCGATCCTGGCAGTGTTTGCAGTGGGGGCCGGATTTATACTATGGCGTATGAATTCCAGAGAACTGGTCCTGAGAACACATCTGGCGGAAGAAAAAGCCCTGAAATTTGTAATTTCAGCCCGGAACAAACAACTTGAAAAAGAAATCAAAATTCGCAGTCAACTGGAGCAAACCCTGAAAGAGAGCGAAGAAAAATTCAGATTAATCTGCACGGCAGCCAAGGACGCCATTGTTATGCTGGACAACGATGGAAGGGTCTGTTTCTGGAATCATTCGGCAGCCCGAATTTTCAACATGTCGGAAGAAGAGGCCCTGAACAGTTATTTTGGTGCCGGAATGGCACCTGAAGAGGACCTTGGATGGTTCAAAAGAGAATACAAATACTTTAGTAAAACCGGCCGGGGTGAATCCCTGGGCACCACCACAGAAATCACAGCACAGCGCAAAGACGGACAACGCTTTCCTGCAGAGATTTCTTTTTCCGGGATGAAATTGGCAAAAAAATGGCATCTTATCGTGATCTTAA
>PIVQ01001778.1 GCA_003354055.1 Desulfobacteraceae bacterium
CCAGGCGACTTGAATCTTTGAGCATGGTGGCCACAGGGGACTGAACCGTATGGGAGATCACATACTGAACCCCTTTGCTCATAAGACGTTTAAGCATGGCGGAGTTGTCAAGGTCTTTTCCATGTTCAACCACTTCAACGATTTCTATGTTAAGCCCTGCAGCAATAGCTTTTTTGGTGTCATCCACAGGTCCCCGTCCAAAGGCGGACGGATGGATGAAAAGAGCGACTTTCGGTGTGTCGGAGCCCTTGTGGTTATTGCTTACATATTCGGCCAGGGCAACCATATTCTCTGAATAAGTGGCCACAGGGATGAAAATGTAATTGGCGTCAACCAGGTTTCCTTCATGGTAAGACGAGGGAACCGTTGGCATCATCTCTTCTTCAAAATCCTGTTTTAGCCCGAGAGTGCTGCCGGTTGAATAGTTCAGGTAAAAGACAATTCCGTCATCCAGGTACTCTTCAAAGTTTCTTTTGGTGACATCTGTTTTGTACTGGTCGTCACGGATGGTGCATTCGATTTTGTCATCGCCTAAAAGTTTGTTGTCATTCACATACTTAAACCAGTCTTCAATTCCCTTTGACAATGGGTTTCCTGCATCAGATGTGGGGCCTGTTATGGCACCGGAAAATCCGAGTTTGTA
>PIVQ01000922.1 GCA_003354055.1 Desulfobacteraceae bacterium
TCTTCATTGAGCAGCACGGGTTTCACAGAGAAGAACGGCAGGGTCGCGGACCCGGGCTTCTGATCAATGGCATAGGGCTGGGGCGAAATCATGATCCCGCCGGTCTCGGTCTGCCACCAGGTATCCACGATGGGGCATTGTTCTTTGCCCACATATTTGTGATACCAGCGCCAGGCTTCGGGGTTGATAGGCTCGCCGACAGATCCGAGCAGACGCAGGGAGGACAGATCGTATTTTTCAACCCATTCCTCACCCTGGGCCATAAGTGCCCTGATGGCTGTGGGGGCGGTGTAGAACTGGTTTACTTTCCACTTGTCAACCGTGGCCCAAAACCTACCCGGGTCCGGATAGGTCGGAACCCCTTCAAACATGAGGCTGGTGGCACCCTGGGACAGGGGACCGTAAACAATGTATGAGTGACCGGTTACCCAGCCGATATCTGCCGTACACCAATAGATGTCGCCATCATGGTAGTCAAAAATATATTTAAAGGTGGTGCCGGTATAGACCATATACCCGCCCACGTTGTGCTGAACCCCTTTTGGCATTCCTGTGGAGCCTGAGGTATAAAGGATAAACAGGGGATCTTCCGCATCCATCCATTCAACCGGGCAGTCCGCAGACTGGGCCGATGCCGCTTCATGCCACCAGACATCTCTGCCCGGATACATTTCCACTTCAGAGTTGGTCCGTTTGACCACAAAGCAGGTTGCAACTTTGTGTCCCTTATCCTCGCACATGGCAAGGGCCGCATCGGCATTCCCCTTCAGAGGCACTGCCTTGGCACCGCGCATAACACCGTCCGTGGTGATCAGGACCTTGCAAAAAGAGTCCAAAATCCGATTGGACAGGGCTTCTGCCGAGAATCCGCCGAATACGATGGAGTGGATGGCACCGATCCTGGCACAGGCCAGCATGGAGACAGCCAACTCCGGAATCATGGGCATGTAGATGGCTACCCGGTCTCCCTTGGCAACACCCTTTTCTTTCAGGGCATTGGCAAACTGGCAGACTTTCTCATGGAGCTGTTTGTAGGTGATCTCCAGATCTTCGCCAACGTTGTTCCCCTCCCAGATCAGGGCTGTCTGATCCCCTCGGGTTGCAAGATGCCTGTCAAGGCAGTTATAGGTGATATTGGTCTTGGCATTTTTAAACCATTCGACAAATACCGGGCCCTTGGAGATGCTGTAGTTGTAGTCCCTGACCTTGTCCCATTTTTTTTCCCAGTAAAACTCATCCGCAATCTTTGCCCAGAAGGCATCCGGATCATCTATGGACTGCTGGTACATCTCTTTATACTCGTCCATGTTTTTAATCCAGGCATTTTCGCGATGCTGATCAGGTGCATGAAATTTGTAGTCGCTCATAAGAGTCTCCTTTTCAATATTATAATAATAACAATTTCAGATTCAGGAAATTAGTTTTCTTCGGGAACGGGAACACCGACCATGGGTTCTTCTTTTACAGCTTCAGGCGCCTTGGTCATCAGGGCTAAAACGGCACCGGTAAGCAGGAGGCCTGCAGCCAGGACATAGGCCATTTTAGGACTGTTTGTCTGGGCCACGATCATCTGGGAAACCCTTGGGAATACAAAACCACCCACACCCCAGGCGGAGAATACCAGACCGTAGTTCGTACCAAAATTTTTCATACCGAAATAATCTTTTGTGGCTGAGGGGAACAAAGAGAGATTTGTGCCGTAGTTAAAACCGATAAAGGTGGCAGCAAGCACCAGGAGAATGACCTGGCTCGGAGTGATGAACATGAGAGAGAAAATAACAAAGGCCTGGAAAAGGAGCATGATGAAAAGGGTGTTGGCACGACCGATTTTATCAGACAGAATACCTGCAACCACACGACCGGCGGCATTACCGACTGCCATGAGAGCAACAACCACCCAGGCCATGGATCCCATACCGGACTTGGCCATACCGGCCACGCCGCCGATGATCATGAGCCCTGCTCCGGAACCTACGCAAAACATGATCCAGAGTTTATAGAATGCGCCTGTTCTCATCATTTCACTGGGAGAAAAGTCAACGCCGGTGGGTGCGGCCGCTTTTGTGGCAGTGGCCCTGGCATCGGGATGCACATAGCCCTCAGGTGGATTAACCAGGAACTGGGCCAGAACAGATACAATTACCAGAAAGGCAACACCAAAAATCAGCATGGACTGACTCAAACCGAATTTACCGATCAGGTAAGTGCCTAAGGGGGCAATATAGACAGAGGCCAGACCGAAGCCGGCCACAACAATACCTGCGATCATACCGGTTTTTGCCGGTGGGAACCATTTAATGGCCGGCGGGGTGGCAGAGGCATAGCCGAACCCCAGTCCCAGGCCCATGAGAATACCAAAGCCCATGATCCATACGATCCAGGAGGTGGAAAATGCAATGACGATCAGACCGGAACCGGTGAGGATTCCGCCGATCACGGCAGTGACTCTCGGGCTTGTCAGGTCCTGTACCCTGCCGGCAAAAATCATGGCAAAGGCAAAGACCATGCAGCAAACCGCATAGGGATCGTTCAGAGAGGCCAGACTCCAGTTGAACACTCCGTCTCCGGATACAATGGATTCTTTGATGGACATTTTAAAGATACTCCAGGTATACAGGATACCCAGTGCCAGATTGATCCCCAGCCCGGCAAATGT
>PIVQ01001779.1 GCA_003354055.1 Desulfobacteraceae bacterium
TCAATACCCATTCCCGTACTGGGTTCGGATCCGATGCCGAACAGGGCGGGTTCCACCGCCTGCACCACATTTTCAATGATCTGGTCAATCACATCATAGGTATCGTCGGCCAGCTCCTCCTCAACTGCCGGAATTCCGGACGCCGGAGAAAATTTGATTTTATTTCGTTGAGCAATGGTGGTAAGGGTGTCTATAACCCCGTTCTTGGATATGGCAAAGGCCTCGACCAGGTTGGGCTGGTTCATGGTGATGGTCCGGGACAGGAGCTCATCCAGGCCCAGAAAGACCTCTTTGTACTCTGCTGTTTCCTTGGCCTCGGCCAGGGTCTGGACAAGGTTTTCGATCTGCTCTTTTTTTTCTTCCAGCTGCCGGGTAAAGGCATCCAGGTTCTTTTTCTGTTTGGCTGCCACATCAAAGAGTTTTGCATTCTGATGTTTGGTCAGATTGAACAGGTGTTTGCGTTCCTGGAATTGATTGAAAATATCATGTTCGGTCTGGATTTTTAAAAGAAGGTCGTCATTGTTCCAGGGTTTTGAAATATATTGATGAATTTCCCCTAAGTTTACCGCATTCACAATGGCATCGTAATCAGAGTAGCCGGTGAGGAGCATACGACGGGATTCCGGGCTGAGCAATATGCTT
>PIVQ01000923.1 GCA_003354055.1 Desulfobacteraceae bacterium
AAAAGACCTTGACAACTCCGCCATGCTTAAACGTCTTATGAGCAAAGGGGTTCAGTATGTGATCTCCCATACGGTTCAGTCCCCTGTGGCCACCATGCTCAAAGATTCAAGTCGCCTGGGTGTCACGGCAAAATCATTTGGTGAAGACGGAAAACTGACCTTCCTGGGTGCCCATTATACAGGTGGTGCCGACCTTATCGCCCTTGCAGGTGATGCAGCTGAAGGTTTCTTATGGACCTGCTCTTACAATCTGACCACCGAAGATAACGCAAAAACCAAAGAACAGCTGGCACTGGCCAAGACATACGGACGTGACGAGAAAGCTGCCAATTCCCATAATTACGCAGCCGGTATTCTCCAGGCTCAGATCCCCACACAGGCCATTATACGTGCTAAAGCGGCCGGCCTTGAGGTCAATCCTGAGAACCTGTACAAAATGATGAACGAGATGAACGGTTCAAAAGCATTTGACTCATTTGCTGCTGTGGGTCCCGTATCCTATTCCAAGGATGACCACGTTGGTGTTGATGTTGTAAATGTTTATAAGGTAGACGGCGGCCAGTTTAAAGCCATCAGTTCCGTTGAATCCGAATACATGAAAAAGCTGAGAGCAGCTCAATAACCCAAGTTTTTTTAAAACCCTGAACCTGCCGGAGGCTTTCGGCCTCCGGCAGGTTTAACCCGAAATAAAAGAAAGGGCGTATGGAAAATCTGCTTGAAGTCAATAATATCGAAGTGGTTTACAATGATATCATCCAGGTGCTTCGGGGCGTCAGCCTAAATGTGCCAAAGGGAAAAATTGTATCCTTGCTGGGAACCAATGGTGCGGGCAAAACCACCACGCTCCGGGCCATCAGCGGACTGTTGAAACCTGAAAACGGCGCCATCAAGGAAGGGTATATCAAATTTGACGGCACAGATACCACACAGATGCTGGGAACGGAAGTGGTCAAACACGGATCTGTCATGGTACCGGAAGGACGAAGAGTCTTCAAACATCTGACGGTGAATGAAAATATCCTGGTCGGCTCCATTACCCGTAAAGACGGATCCTCTGCCATTAAAAAGGATCTGGCGATGATGTACCAGCACTTCCCGCGGCTTTCCAAAGTGACCAACCGGATGGCCGGGTACAGTTCCGGTGGTGAACAGCAGATGATTGCCATTGCAAGAGCCCTTATGGCAGCCCCAAAGATGCTTATGCTGGACGAACCGTCCCTTGGCCTCGCCCCTTTGCTGGTTAAAGAAATCTTCGATAATATCCAGCGAATCAACAAGGAAATGGACACCACGATTCTGGTTGTAGAACAAAATGCCAAGGTAGCTTTAGGGGTTTCCGATTATGCCTATATCATGGAATCGGGAAAAATTGTTCTGGAAGGCAGTTCGGATGACTTGCAGAACAATCCGGATGTCAAAGAGTTCTATATGGGGATCACAAAAGGTGGTGGCAGAAAATCCTTTAAGGATATAAAATCCTATAAACGACGTAAACGCTGGATGTAATCCACTAAAAAGGAATCCGCATAAGGAGTGGTTAATGAAAATACTGATTGGATATGATGGTGGAGAAGTTGGCCGGATGGCCCTTTCCCTTGCAAGAGACATGGCAGGTATTCGTTCTGCCTTTGTCTATGTCGTGACCTCCATGGAAGGCGGTTCTTCTGAACGCCAGGCAGACATAGAAAAGACGGAAAAGGATCTTGAATTTGCACAGTTGTTCATGGAATATTCAGGCATTCAATGCGATTGCCAGCAGAGTGTCAGAGGGTTGTCCGCAGGTGAAGACCTTGTAAAGTTTGCCCAGGAAAACGATATTGATCACATATTCATGGGTATACGAAAAAAATCCCGTGCCCAGAAAGCCATTCTCGGCTCCACGGCCCGGTATGTGATTCTCAAGGCCCCCTGCCCGGTCACAACAGTTAAGTTTGATGCCGACAGTATCCAGGCGGAAGACCTTCTGCGGGATCGTAGAATCCTTGTGGTGGATGATGAGCCGGATATTCTCGAAACCATAGAAGAACTCTTGGACATGTGCACCCTGGATCTTGCAGAATCCTTTGATACGGCCAAAAAGATGCTGCGGAAAAACAAATACGATCTGGCCATTCTGGATATCATGGGGGTCAGTGGTTACGATATTCTGAGCCTGGCCAAGAAACAGGATGTGCCTGCGCTCATGCTCACGGCCCATGCCCTTACCCCTGAAAACCTTAAAGAATCCATACAAAAAGGTGCGGACTCCTATATTCCCAAAGATGAGCTGGCCAATCTCACCGATCATGCGGCAGATGTGATCCGGGCCAGGCTTCAGGGGAATCAAGGTTCCTGGTTTTCCACTCTCAAGCCGTTTTTTGATAAAACCTTCGGTACAGGATGGCGGGAAAAGGATAGATCCTTCTGGAATACTTTTGACGACAGATATGGGAAATAAGGCGTGGCATCAAATTAAAATCATCCGTGCAAAAGTGACCATCTCAAGTGGATGGCTATCCTTGGAAATGCCACGCCAATTACCTGGGTGGTTTATTTTTAATACTGCGCCTAAGGGAGAATTTTCGTAAAAACCTAAAAAGATCATTGAAAAACAAAAGCCTGAAATGCTAAAGAAGCTTAGGTTAATCACGTTTTTAAAATAAGGTTCCGGAGG
>PIVQ01000924.1 GCA_003354055.1 Desulfobacteraceae bacterium
TGGCCACCAAAATGATTGTGTTCGATAATTATGTTTTTTTACTTGTTCGTTACCTAAAAAACGATGATCTGCGTCGTCAGTTTGACCTCCAATATATCGACCCTGCGAGCAAAAAATTTTTCAATGAAATTGCGGAAGAGCTTGATGACGAGAATTTTGAATATACGCTGCGCATGCTTGAGTTTGTACATCGCCTACGTGAATTTGAACGAAGTAACCCTGAATCGCTGTTGGCAAAAGATAAAGCGAATCACTACCTCAACAATCTGCTTGATACGAGCTATTCATATCAACGGATTCCCGCTCTGAGTTTTTCAGAAGAGATTGAAATCGATATAGCGGTACTGAGTAATTCATTCTACGATGAGATGGCAGATATGGCCCGTGCCGCCACCCATGAAATCAGTGGTCTATTCGGCAATGTTATTGGATTATATGAAGAACGCGCGGGCAAGCTATCCAAAATGTCAGAGGAAGAAGTCAACGAAACCAAAAGCCGGCTCCAAATCCTGGACATTCTTTTTGAAAAAACACCATTTCGACTGACCGATAATTTTATTCCCGGCCATTGGGGTCATGTTGCGATCTGGGTAGGCGGCAAAGCGGATATTCCAGAGCTGAAACGCCTCGGCGTCTGGCAGAAATTACCGGAACTTGAAGCCAACGCCAGATCAGACGTTGACTACCAGGGGCCATCGTTCCAAACGATGATTGAACAGGACCGGGGTGTCCTTGAAGCATTGCGGGAGGGGGTTCAGCTGAATAGCTTTACCCATTTCCTGAACATTGACGACCTTGCCGTTGTCCGGGATCTGCACCTTACCGACTCCCGAAAAAGAAAATATCTTTTACGCGCGTTTGCTCAAATAGGCAAAGGATACGACTTTAACTTTGACGTGGAAACAAAGGATACCATAGTCTGTTCCGAACTTATCTTTCGAACCTACTATGACGTTGACTGGCCGGTGGCAAAAAGTTATGGCCGTTATACAGTAAGCCCCGACCATGTGGCGACGCAGGCAGTCGGCAAAAACGCCCGTTTTGAACCCATACTATTGTTCCATGACGGAAAAAAATTACCCGTAAGTGCCAATAAGCATAACTTCCGGGCACTGCTGAAAGGGGAATACAGCAAGGTTGTTTTTAATGAATAATAGTTTGGGGAATAGAAGTGTCCGCGGGTACAGATATCTGCAACATCCGTGTTGGATACTATTCAAATTTATGAAATAAACAGACCTCAATAACGATTGGATCTAAAAAAATCATGACAGACATCGGACCGATAACCATTAGTGTTGCGCGGCGTGTTCGCAGGGGAAAGGAAGCTGAATACGAGAAGTGGGTAAAAAGAGTCGCGGCAGCCGCAGCTGCCTATCCCGGATTTCTGGGTGTCAACGTGCTCAAACCATCAAAGGATACCGATGGTGAATATGTGCTTATTGCCAAATTTGACAGCTACGAGCATCAACAAGCATGGGAGCATTCCGAAGAACGTTCCGACTTCCACAGCCAGTTAGGCAAGCTGACTGAAGGAGAACCTAAAGTATCAAAAGTATCGGGTATCGAATTCTGGTTTTCGTTACCCGATGTTCCTGTCCATTCCGCACCGAGTCAACATAAAATGGCCTTGGTACTCTGCATTGTCGTATTTGTACTTGTGCTGTTGGTAAACATCCTGTTTGGTAAGCAATTAGCACTATTGCCACTCATTCCGCGAATTGCAATACTTTCGGTGGTGCAGGTATTGCTGCTTACCTATCTGATAATGCCTAAAGTTACGGGTCTTCTGAAAAAATGGCTTTATAAGCCAAACAAATAACCGCAACTCAAAAGAAGCGTGAGGTGCCTTCGGTTATTTTGATCCTACCCCCGATATTATGTCACCCAGTCAAGCCTCAATTTCGGATAGCACCAATGCCACTGATTAGAAGTCAGAGGGGCCGTTTTATAATTTGGTCTAAAATTCTTTGTTTATTGAAACCGAGGAGATAAAAGTATGGTGAGACTTTATAAAAGTTGACCGGCTCCGATTTCAAACCAGGCAGGACTGGAAAAAGTAGTGCGGGGTGATCTGCCTTGAGGTCCGGGTGGGAACTATTTAACGTAAGCCCTGGTTTTTCGAGTTTGAAATTCTCCCAAGACTATCCCTGTAACTCCGTATCATCAAATCTTTGGGATACGAAAAAAACTGAAGACACCTCTCATTGCTCCTGTTATGGGATGCTCTTTTTTGATATCATGGCGACAGATTATACTATCGCCCAGTTGGTTGCGGTAAAAATCACATCAAATTTTTATTGATATCCATTTTCCCATGCAAAATACCAATGATATCAATATGACTACCTGAGTTGAGATAGAAGATGATGTGTTTCTGTGCAGGAAAGGAATAATATCCGGGTAAAATTTCAGGTCGTCGTCTTCCAAGTTCCGGATTGGCCGCAAGTTGATTAAGCTTGTCTTCAACATCCTGAAGATATTTTTCTGCATGTTTCTCACCCCAAGTCTCAACAGTATAATTCCAGATTTCAATTAAATCTGATTTTGCTGAAGGAGTGAGGCGGTATTTATGCATTCCTGACCTCAGAAACAATTTCGCTTACGGATTGATCAACAAATTCCCCCCGTTTAGCTTGATCAGCACCAATC
>PIVQ01001780.1 GCA_003354055.1 Desulfobacteraceae bacterium
GACGAAATCGGCCGCCGCACCCAACGAACCGACCTTCGACCTTTAGACTTGGGACTTTCGACAAACGTATTTGCCTACAATGATCGTTCTGAGTTAACCTCCGCCTCAATGAGTACGAACGATTACTCCTACGCCTATGACTTCATTGGCAACCGGACTCAGGTGGCAGATGCCGGAGGGCAAACGACAGACTATTTTGCCAATGAGCTGAATCAGTATCTTCAAATAACCAATAACCAATCACAGAGTTCGCTGTCGTACGACAGTGACGGCAACCTCACTAATGATTCCGTGAATGCCTACACGTGGAACGGAGAAAACCGGCTGATTAAAGTCGAACCACTGATTCCTGCGAATGGTTCTTTTAAGTGCGAGTTTGCCTATGACCACCGTGGTCGGCGTATCTCCAAATCCGTATCGACATTTGACTCGGGACTTTGGACTTTAGACTCACGAACTTTATTCGTGTACAACGGCTGGGCGATGATTCATGAAGAATCGGACGCCGTAACAAACAGCTATGTCTATGGATTGGATTTGAGTCAAAGCAGGCAGGGGGCTGGAACCATCGGTGGACTTCTCTCCGCTTCTCTGACAACGACCAATCAACAACAGGTAACAGCCTTCTACTGCTATGATGC
>PIVQ01001781.1 GCA_003354055.1 Desulfobacteraceae bacterium
AGATTTACGAAATTTTGTATTCAAATATGATTAAAATATTGTAAGCGACCCAAAAATAATGTTATTTTACTTCTTATTCATAAGCCAGCAACCACAATGACACGACCTGTATTTCAATACGATATCCACCCCGTAATTTTGAGATGTCTAACCAGACGTTTAATTAGGAGACCCAATGGAAATCCAGCCCGAAGGTCCTGTTTCAGCAGGTACCTATATTATAAATCAGGCCAAGCGAGTTAACCTTAACCCCAGCCTTTTGTATGAAGCGGTCATTGACCTTTCATCGGAAGGACTGATCACCGCCAACTGCATCAACCGTGCAGCCGGCATCCTGCTTAACGACTTAGGCCTGCCCCATTATTTCTTCGAAACTCTGACCAAAGACTCCCTGAAACATATTCTCTCATCCATAGCCAAAAGCCTGAAAATCCAGGACGACAAAGTGCTGCTGAGTTCATGGGTTGCAGATATTGATACTGATTTGACCCAGGGCAGCCAGGTACAGCGGGTCCGCATTGCCACCGGGGACACCCGGGACTCTGTGGAATCCCTTCTGGATCCCCAGCTTGTGGGCCACCGCAGGGAATATTATTACAACCCTGAACGGGAGTACTATACCTATATCTTCCGTCCGGAA
>PIVQ01000925.1 GCA_003354055.1 Desulfobacteraceae bacterium
CCTGCGATGTCTGTGGGATCGGTTACCCCGATGTCCGCGGACAATTCAGTGTCGCCTATTTTCAATGCGGTGATGTGTCCTACCAGGTCCTGTACGTCTTTTACAAAGTTGAATCCTTGCTCTACACTGCAGTCATAAGTTAATTCGGCCATTGTCTTTCTCCTCTATGTTTGTGTTCATTTGCTTGTTTTTTGCTTTCCCGCTCTTGGGAATTCTATTTGCAAGTGCGGTGCCAGAATAAAAAAGCCTTATTTTAAGGATAGTTACAAAACCGCAACAACAAAGTTGTCAGTACAATTAGCAACAAAGCAGACTTTAAACAATCCTAAGCAACAAAGTTGCCAATTATTTTTACAATAGTTAAGCTCCTTCTACTTTTGCGATGAATTTCTGTGCGGCTAAGGATCGGCTCCAAAATTACTTAATCTTTTGTTTTCAAAATACCCTGTCTTTTAAGGGGTTTTGGAAACAAGTTTCTGCCCTTCAGGGTATTTAGATCAAGTTATTTTGTAACGATTCCTAAGGATCATCTTCTGATGGACAAAAAAAAATACATTTTGATATTTCAATACATTTATAATTTCATTGGGTTATAAATTTTAAGGTTGCGTTATTCAACAGAGAAGGTTTAATCTCCGATATTAACTGAAATATTACTTGGGAATCAATGCCTGGGTGGCATAATGGAATCAAACGTGTTCTATTTATTTACAGCAGACGTCATCCTTTTTATCCATGCCCTTTTTGTTGCGTTTCTTGCCTTCGGTTTGCTACTGATCTTCGCTGGCAAGCTATTTTCATGGTCTTGGGTTCGAAATCTATGGTTTCGTTTGGCGCATCTTATAGGTATTTTTGTTGTTATACTCCAGTCATGGATGGGCGTGATTTGCCCACTCACTACCTGGGAAATGGCTCTTCGTTCAAAGGCTGGAGACACCGTGTATGCGGGCTCATTCATATCTTATTGGCTAAAAAAGCTATTGTACTATCAGGCGCCTGAATGGGTTTTTATCTTTTGTTATACTGCATTTGGTTTGCTGGTTGTGACCAGTTGGTTTTGGGTATGCCCACGTTTTTCTAAAAAAAATTAGAACTCATTGAACATACGACACCGATATTGTAAAAAATCAAAGGTATCCAAAATGAAAAAAAAATTACTGACGGCATTCGGTCAAATGACATATGGAATTTATATTTTAACATCAAAATTTGATGATGAAATCAATGGAATGGTTGCTTCCTGGGTCACTCAGGTGTCATATAATCCACCATTGATCATGGTAGCGGTTCATCCTAACCGTTATTCCCACAATTTGATTGAAAAAGGCCACGCTTTCGCATTGCATGTGCTGGACCGCTCACAAAAAGATATGCTGAAAAGATTTAAAGGGTCAGACATTGAAAAAAAATTCTCTGGTATTCCTTGGGAAACAAGGGAAACAGGAGTACCCGTTTTAATAAATTGCTTGGCATGGTTTGAATTAAAGGTAACAGGGCATCTCACTCCCGGCAATCATAGTCTTTTTATCGGAGAAGTCGTAAATAGCGGTACTGAATCCACCGGCAATCCTCTTTGCACCTTGGAATATGAGGGGATGTATATAGGAAAAAATTAAAAACAGTCCAGTGTACACCAGCAGTCCCGGCCCTGGTTCTTGGCCCGGTATAAGGCACGGTCAGCAACTTCTATCAAGGTTTCAGCTGTTGTCCCGGTCCTTGGCTGGGCCACCCCGACGGAAATGGTCACTGACGGCAGGAGATTGCCCTCAGCATCCGTGATTTCAGCAGTTCTCACAGCCTCAAGTAACCGCTCGGCAATGGCGCCCGCATCTTTGGGCCGGACATCCGCCAGGATGATTCCGAATTCCTCGCCGCCGTAACGGGCAACAAAATCATAAGGCCGGACATTACCGGCCAATGTCTTTGCAATGGCAACCAGAGCCTGATCCCCGCCCAAATGACCGTGGACATCATTATACCGCTTGAAATGGTCTACATCTGCCATGCACAGGGCAAAGGGGACCATATCTCGATGATAGCGGTTCATATGAACAATCATGGCCTTGTCAAACCACCGACGGTTATAGATATTGGTTAATCCGTCAACCATGACAGCCTGTTCAAGTTCCCTAATACGGATCCTTCCCAGCGAAATTAACTCGGTATTATCAATCACGCGTTTGGACAACACCGAAAGCAGATTCCTTGCAATCCTGCCGTCATCACCCACCATTTCCCAAATGGAGGCATGATCCATGGCAATCAATTCGGAAGGTTCTTTGGCAAGTACCCAGGCCGAAGGCCGGGCCTTTTCAATCAGGGAAAGCTCTCCCACACAGCTGCCCGGATAAATCGTCCGCAACGGACGGGAGTCCGGCGTACCAAGATGAACCGTCAGCGCACCGGTCTTGAGAAGAAAAAGGGTGGCATTATTTTCGCCCGGTGACAAAATCGTACCACCAGTCTCGAATCTAAGCACAGGAGCGTTATCAAGCCCCTTGGGCAGTGTATCAAAATGAATCCCCTGAAACAGATCCATCTGTTCCAGATCTTTCAACTGAATCTTCATCCCCATCCCTTTCCGTAATTAATTTGTAAACCCCATTTACAACTATAAAAAATCAAAATGCAACATGTCGTCACC
>PIVQ01000926.1 GCA_003354055.1 Desulfobacteraceae bacterium
CTGAACCTGACAAGTGCAATCGATCTTTCCGACGCAGCCGCTAAAATTGCTGCTGCCGTTAATTAAAGGAGACCAAAGTGAGTATATTTGTAAATAAAGAAACCAAGCTTCTGGTCCAGGGAATTACCGGTAATGAAGGCAGCTTTCATGCCCGGCAGTGTATTGAATACGGTACCAATATCGTGGCCGGAGTTACCCCTGGTAAGGGCGGTCAGAAAATGGATGATGTCCCGGTATTCAATACCGTGGCCCAGGCCGTAAAGGCAACTGGTGCCAATGCCTCTTTGATTCTCGTACCCCCGCCATTTGGCGCGGATGCTATCATGGAAGCTGCTGATGCCGGAGTTGCACTCATCGTCTGTATCACTGAGGGGATTCCCATCCTTGACATGGTCAAGGTGAAAAATTTTCTGGCAACCAAGGAATGCCGGCTCATCGGTCCCAACTGTCCGGGTGTCATTACCCCGGATGAGTGCAAGATCGGTATCATGCCCGGCAATATTCATAAAAAAGGTAATATTGGCGTAGTCTCAAGATCCGGCACCCTGACCTACGAGGTCGTAGACCAGCTGACCAAGCTTAATATGGGTCAATCCACCTGTATCGGTATAGGCGGGGATCCGGTGAACGGCACCAATTTCATAGATGTATTGTCCGCATTTCAGGCTGATGACGAAACAAGCGCCATTGTCATGGTCGGTGAAATCGGGGGCAGTGCAGAAGAAGAGGCAGCAGCATATATCAAAGCAAACGTAACCAAACCGGTGGTTGGCTTTATCGCGGGACTGACAGCACCTCCCGGCAGAACAATGGGGCATGCCGGAGCCATTATCTCAGGGTCCAGCGGTACAGGCGAGGCAAAGATTCAGGCATTCAAAGACAATGGAATTCATGTCTGTGAAAACCTCGGGGAAATCGGCCGGATTTGTAAAGACGTATTTTAGTAGTGTCGGGTTAAAACTATGATATTCTGTGGGTAAGCCCACACACTTGTGGGCCCGCTCACAAATTGTGGGCCAGCTCACAGAATATCTCAGTTTTCGGACGGTACGAAGTAACCTTAAGGAGGTTAAATTGGAAAGTTACACCATTGAATCAAACAAAAAAAAGAGCAGGCTTCCTGCACGGCTGGATTTTCTCCAGAGTGGTACCGGCCTGATTCTGGGATTGTTCATGTGGGTGCATATGCTCCTGGTGGGCAGTATCATCTTGGGAAAAGGCGCCTTTAACTGGGTGGCCAAGACCATGGAACTGGCATTCCTGTCAGACTCAGGTCATGGATATCCTATTGCCGTGTTTTTTGCCGTATCCGGTATATTTACCCTGTTCATCATCCATGCCATGCTGGGGATGAGAAAATTTCCCATTTCCTGGAAACAGCATCGCATCATGCGGGACCAGATGTCCATGATGAAACACCAGGACACCAATTACTGGTACATCCAGGCTCTGACAGGCTTTATCATGTTCTTTGCCGGATCTGTACATCTTTATATCATGCTTACCAATCCGGGCAGCATTGATCCCTACCTGTCCGCAGATCGTATGGTTTCCGGTAATATGTGGTTTGTTTACCTGATTCTTCTCATCTGTGTAGAACTCCACGGCACCATCGGTCTTTACCGGCTGTGCATGAAATGGGGATGGCTCCAGGGCAAGGATGATATAAGCGGCAAGGCATCCCGGGCAAAACTCAAACAACTAAAAAACAGACTGACTATTTTCTTTCTTTCCATCGGTGTTCTGGCCCTGCTGGTGTTTATCGTCATCGGTATCGGTCACAGAGACAATGTGGGGCAACGGTATTCATCAGGCCATGCCGCGGTTGTTGAAGAGGTTGAGGCTGACCATGCCGCGCCTGTTGTTGAAGAGGTTGAGGCAGACCACGCAGCGCCTGCTGTTGAAGAGGTTGAGGTGGATCATGCAGCCCCTGCAGTTGAAGAGGCCCATCCCGTAGTAGAAGCCCCAGCGGCCCATGAGGCTGCCGAACCGGCAGACGAGACCCACGCTCCTGCTGTCCATGAGGCTGAAACACCTGCTGCTGATACCCATACCGCAGAAGAAACACATTAAGAGAGGGAAAAATGAATATTATATATACGGATAACTTAATTATTGGTGGCGGCCTGGCAGGGCTTCGCGTCGCCATTGCAGCCAAACAGAGGGGGTATGAAAGTATTATTCTCTCTCTGATGCCGGCCAAAAGGTCACATTCAGCCGCTGCCCAGGGCGGCATGCAGGCAAGTCTCGGTGCCTGTATCAAAGGGGACGGGGATGATGAAGACGTCCATTTTGGTGACACGGTCAGAGGATCTGATTGGGGATGTGACCAGGATGTAGCCAGAATGTTTGTTAACACCTCTCCTAAAGCCATTCGCCAGCTCTCAGCCTGGGGCGTGCCCTGGTCAAGGGTTCGCAGCGGGGACAGGGACGTTATCATCAACGGTAAAAAAGTCACCATCACAGAAAAGAACGAGGCCCACGGCCTGATCACTGCCAGGGATTTCGGCGGTACCAAAAAATGGCGGACCTGTTATACCTCAGACGGAACCGGTCATACCATGCTCTATGCCATGGACAACAAAGCCATTGAGATGAATATCCCGGTTCATGAGAGAAAAGAGGCCATTGCCCTGATCCATGA
>PIVQ01001782.1 GCA_003354055.1 Desulfobacteraceae bacterium
ATTGAGCCCTTTGCAGACAAGTGGACGGCCTTCGGCTTTATTGTGAAGGAGGTGGACGGCCATGACTTCACCGCCCTGGCAGATGCTCTGGATTTTGCCCTGGACCAGACGAGTGCCCCTGTGCTGATCCTCTGCAACACAATCAAGGGCAAAGGGGTCAGCTTCATGGAGAATGAAGTCAAATGGCACTACGGCAGCATGAACTCCACCCTGGCCCAACAAGCAAAAGAAGATGTGGAAGCCTGATTCCATCAGCCCCAACCTTCAAACAATAATGCGAAGAGCAGTGGAGAAAAAAATGGCAAAAGAAGTAACCGGCACAACCTGGACCGTATATGACTCGGACACCCTGACCCAGGCGGAAATCTACGGGCAGGTGCTCTGCGACCTGGGGGAGGTACACCCTGAAATCGTGGGGCTTTCGGCAGACCTTGCAAATTCCACAAAAATCGGGAATTTCGGGAAAAAATATCCGGACCGCTTTTTCAACGTAGGCATTGCCGAGCAGAACCTTTTCGGTATGGCAGCAGGCCTGGCCCGGTCCGGTCTGCTGCCGTTCGTCTCAACCATGGCAGCCTTTGCCACCATGCGGGCCTGCGAACAGGTCCGCACGGATATCTGCTACCAGAACCTAAATGT
>PIVQ01000927.1 GCA_003354055.1 Desulfobacteraceae bacterium
AAACACTGCTTCAAAAAATTAAAAAAATATGCCATAACTATTCAATTGTATGACATAAACACTTTACACAAAGTCTACTAAAATAACGCGTATATATAAAGGTGTCAAGCAAATTGGCCAAAGAAATAACACAGATATTTTTAGCCCTTTTTATAGCAATCCTCCTTTGCTCGGCCCCGGCCTATTGCGCCACGATCAGAACCGGTCAGAAACAGGTTGTTATTGATGCCGGTCACGGCGGCAAGGACAAGGGACTGAATACCCCCATTGGGATTCAGGAGCAGCAGATCACTGTTGAACTGGCACAACTGATCGCCAATGAATTGAACGACACGTTCAGAGTATTATTGACCCGCCCCCCGGGGGAAACAGACCTGCCGGATTCAAAATCACACGAAGACAGGGCAGCATTTGCCAACCAAAACAGAGCCGACCTTTTTGTCAGCCTCCACCTTCACCAGCGGCGGCATAAAGAAAGTTATATATTCATTCTTGAACTTCCGCCCGCTCCGGCACTGGAAAACCGGCAGCCACAGATTATCAGCACAGCTCCCCAATCAAAAAAAATAGCAGCACTGGCAGCCAATCACCTGCAGAAACTCCCGGACCTAAAAGTTCTGGTCCGTCAGGCCCAGGCAATAGCCCTTGAAGGTCTCCTCATGCCAGGCATTCTGGTAGAACCCTTTTCCATTTCCCAGATCCCGACCAAATCATCTGACAGAGCAGACTTTCTGACTGGGTATGCCCGGGTCCTTGCTCAGGCTATCCGGGATTATTTTAAAACAGCGAGCACAGCTTGAACAGCGAGAACTGCGAGAACACATTCCCCGTTCTCGCTGTTCCACCGTTTCGAGCTGCTCTCGCCGCCCTTAAATTTTAACTTGATTTCCCACAACCAGGGTGATATAAGACCTTCTTGTCTTAATAATGATGGAACGGGGCGTAGCGCAGCCTGGTAGCGCGCCTGCTTTGGGAGCAGGATGTCGGAGGTTCGAATCCTCTCGCCCCGACCATTGTATTCAGCGACTAAATTCAACGATCATCAATTCATTTGCAAAATCCACTGACTTGACCTATAACAAAATAGATGCTGGTCCATAGCGGATCGACACGAACCTCAATCGGACTGTGAACACACGCTACCATGGTTTTTTTTACATCCATTATTATTGTTGCCATTCTTTATTATCTCCAGGCCGACGGATTAATATACGTTACTATTATCGCGCTTTGTGCCGAATTGATAAATATATTCCTGACCCACACCCTGACCAAATCCGTTGAAGAAAAAATGAAAACGCGCCACAGACGTTCCGTGCAGGGATATTTAAACCGAATCAAGGCAAACAAAAAAGACATTGCAGAGTTAGAAAAACTTCAGGAAGAGGCTGCCAGTAAAATCTACAAGGCCAATGGAAAGATAAAAGAACTGGAGCAACAGGTAGAAAAGCTCTCAGGAGAAGCCTCCACCCCTCCTATTTCGAAAAAAGATCAACAAAAACCAAAAAAAGAAGAGGCAATACCAGCGAAAGAGGCCCCTCCTGAAACGCCTGCCGATCTCAGGGATCACCTCCCGGACGGCTCCAAAAGAAGCTAAGCCCCCGGTGTAACCGGAGGCCATTAGCCTAAAATTTTACCCTGGCGAACCTTATTTATTGTTGAGAATCTTGATTCTGACTATCTGGCCGGTTTTGTTCATATAGGCCACCCCTTTGGCAAGGGGCATCCTGGTTTCTGAATCCACGATGTCTATTTGTTTTTCATACAGGACCACTGTAGATATCTCTTCTTTCGGCGCAAAGTCACTGAGACTGTCTAAGCCATTGTTTTCTGAGTATTCCCCGGCGGACTGTTTTTTCTTTCGGATATTTTTCTCTGAAATACCCTGCCGGACTTCATTCCGTTCAGCCACCATTTCGGATAACCCGGAGTATTGATCTTTCTCACTGTCGCAGGCCGTCAGCATGGTCCCGAGCAGAACAATTATTACGAATAAACCAGACCGCATCAGCATGTAGTGAATCTATTCCACTCCTTCTACTGTAAAACGCCGATTCAGCCGCATGGTGGCGAACAACCCAAAGATATCTTTGGTTACATTGATAACCTTCAGCTTTCGTCCGGCCTGATTCAATGAATTATGGGAGGCGATAATCACACCAATCCCAACAGAATCAACCATTTCGACCCCGTCCAAATCAATAACCACGGTACCCTCGGATGCGTTAATGGCAGACAAAAGCTCGCCTTTGAAAGTTTCAGCCATGGAAGCGACAACATCAACACCCGGCTTAATGATGGTCAGATCCCCGTCATTTACTATTTCGCTCATGTCTTTCTCCTGTTCGGCTTATGTGTTGAAAGAGAACTTTTCACTCATACTAACTTAAAAACCCTTTTTGTTCAAACACTAATTTCCCGGTTTTCCCAAGGCATAAGATTCTTTAGAAATTAGACTTGAACTATTCAAAAAAAACACGTATATATTGTGCTTCCGGCTGTGTAAGCCGGGCGGATAATTCTGATCGGTCGCCTCGTAACAGACGGCCATGAACCTCGTCAGATCCGGAAGGAAGCAGCGATAAGTGATCCCTTCTGTGTCGTGGATCGATCCCGGTCACGCAATTATCCGTCCGACTT
>PIVQ01001783.1 GCA_003354055.1 Desulfobacteraceae bacterium
GGCGGTAGTTTGCCGGGCGGTGTGGCGCCGGGCAGTGCTCCGCCGCCAATGGCTTCGGAAGAGCCCTCCCTTTCCTGGATCACCCATGCCAAGGATCCGGCTGAGGCACAGTATTACCGGGATCTGACACGCCTTGCCGCGGTGTTTCATGAACCAGATCCCTTTGCCGCCATGTTCTCGGCTCCGGCAGAGACAGGACAGGTCTCCCGGCTGATCTTTAAGCATCTGGCAGAGGACGGCATCATGATCTTTGTTCCCCTGGACCGCCAGGCAGAGGCAGGATGCCGGAATTTCATCCGGCTGTGGGAGCCGTTCCTGAGTATTCCGCTCCAGGTGGAGTTCCCTGAAAAATTATCAGGGGTCAGCACCGAAGACAGTCTGGTGGTGGCTGTGGCATCACATAGGCCTGCAAGTTTACGGTTGGCGCAAGTGGCCGGGGAATCACGTGACAACCTGCTCTGGATCGGTCCGGACAACGGCAAAGCCGAGGATTACAAGCCGTTTACAAATGCATACGGCACCTTTTTTACGGCGGAGCCGGACATGGTCTGCGTCCATGAACAGGTTTACGCCGCCCTGACCCTGTTTTTTGCCAGGGTCATGTCCCATGAGTTTCCAAACCGGGCAAGGCGGCTGGAA
>PIVQ01000928.1 GCA_003354055.1 Desulfobacteraceae bacterium
CCGTATGCATAGTATAACACTACATCAAGCAGTTTTTTGGTGGTGGGGATATACTGCTTCCATTCTCCGGTGGTCAACAGCCAGAAAACAAAGAAGGCAAATAGGATCAGCCAGGTCAGACCCACGTAATTGTGGATAATGACGGCAGTTTTAAATCCCAGGAAAGCGTACGTGCCGTGGACCTCAAAGCCGGTGATCATGAGAATGATGATCATCAGGGCCTGGAGCCAGTGCCAGAGACGTTCAAACCGGGTGTAAAGATATACTTTTGTCAGGTTTTGTGAATTCATTATTCCTAATCCTCCCTTCCGTTCCGGGTGAAGAACCGGCCCAGGCCGTGGAGCATCACACCGAATAAGGCGCCCAGAACGGCAATGATGCCGATACTGTCGATAAAATCATTTTTATCCCGTCCGGGCAGATAGATGCCGGTGATATTTGCCAGGCGTGAATTTTCACGGATATGGCATTGGGTACAGTTCAGGGCATTTTCTCCCGGTGCCACCATATGGGTAATGGGAAACGCATAGGTGGTTTCCACATAGTCAAGTTCTCCGGAGTAGCGCACATTCAGGGCCTTGTTGCCATGGGTGACTGCATCGTTCATGTCAAAGGTTGACCAGAATCCTTTGGGACCTGACAGGATGGGGGCCACCAATTGCTTGTTGACCTTGTCATAGGGTTGTTTGCCCCTGTGAATTTTAAAGGGATGAATCCGGGCATCGGGATCTGTCTGATCACCAAGGGGGTGGCTGACTTTAACTATTTTGGCCGGATCAATTTCATCCTTGATGCCGATGTTGGAAAATGAGCCGTTGTACCAATAATATTCCGGCTGAACATTTTTTTCCCATTTGAACTCACCCTTGATAGACTTATAGGTGGGTTTGCCGAACTCACCTTTTACCACATAGGGTTTGCCGTCTTTGAGCTGACCGGCTTTGGTCCAGTCCCACCACATTTTTGTGGGATTCACCCGGGCATATTCGGGAATATGGCAGGACTGACATGCCACTTTATCCACATGGTCGTTCATCTTGGAGTCGGTTTTATGGGGAACGGTACCATGGCAGGATTCGCAGGTGATCTTGGTGGCCATATCATCTTCGATCAGGCTTTTGCGTTCGGCTGATGCCGGGCGGGTATAGAGCCTTCCTGCAATATTATGCTTTACCGTGGTGTGGCATCGGGTACAGGTGAAATCCGCCCCTTCGGCTGCCATGTGAACATCCAGCATCTTGTTGGGTTTGGCAAGAGAGGTGTCCAGGTCTCCGTGTTTGACCCCGTCACCACCACCGCCTTTAAAATGGCATTCACCGCAGTGATTGCGCTGGGGCATGGTAATCTTTTTTACCGCAGTCCGTATTTCACCCTGAAGCTCTTTGGCGATTTCCTGTGTCTCCGGGTCATCATCTTCCAGAAAGGCCTGGATATCACCAAAGGCCTCTTTGTAATTATACTTTTCACCGCCGTGGCAGTTCAGGCAATTGACTCCTTCTTCAATGCCGTTCCAGCCCACATGACACCCAAGACAGCCCTTGTCTTCCATGGCGTTGCCGGAAATACAGAAATTGTTGACCGCGTGTCCGGCCTTACCGTTCATGATCCCGGGAGTTTCAGATTCAACTTTCCAGGTCCAGTGAATGGTCTTTTCAAACTGCATGGATGCATCGGTATGGCAGGACAGGCAGGCCTGGGTAATCTGTTCGCCCGAGGTGAAATCCTGGTTTAGGGCCTCGATTTTTGAATGATCCGTGGTGGTCCAGCGTTTATTGGTTTTAACTGCCTGCTTGGCCAGTTTCATCCCCAGGGCCTCACCGTTTACCCCGGTTTCAGTGGCGGCACCCCCCACGCCTAAACTTAATACCAGGACCAGAATACCCGCAAAGATGCTTATCCACTGGCTTTTCCGGCAGTAACCGGCATTTTTCTTTCCCATAACTCCTCCGATTGGAATAAAATGATGTCCTGTGCAGCCCAACTGCTGCACAGAACTTTTGCGTACTTACTTACAGGTGGCAGGTGTGGGGGAATCTGCTGCAAAACTATAGAAGTAGGAATAGACATCCAGAATGTCTTTATCTTTGGCATTTGTCCATTCCTGATCACATCCGAATGCACTGAAATCCTTGCCTTCGAAAACCGCTGTCCATTCAGCTTGTTTCTTATCTGCAGGGCTGACTTGGGGGGTGACAGAATCCACGGCTCCCCGTTCGAAACAGGCTTTGACCAGTTTGCGATAGGTATATTTGCCCTTTCTTTTGTTCCCGGCGGGGCCCTCTGCGGCAAAGGCTGCCCCGACAGATCCCAGGGTGAACAATACCAGAACTGCGGCAATAAGCATTTTCTTAAACATCTCTATCTCCTTGTTATGTTGCATTTTGTTTTTTTATTTGGGTATTCCGGGCCTAATTTTTTTTCAGGATGTAGGACCCGTCTTGTTTGTAATCAATGGTAGCTTCCACGTAATAGACCTCAAGTTTGGGTCTGACATCTTTAACCATGTAGTAGCCTTCTCCACTTCGGGCTCCTGTGGAGCAGACAAAGACAATTGGTTTGTCAGCAGGCAGATCCTTGATCTTGGGTTCAAGTTCTTCCACTGGAATATGGCGGGCGGTTTCAAAGTGGCCTTTTTCATA
>PIVQ01000929.1 GCA_003354055.1 Desulfobacteraceae bacterium
ATCTGTCCCAATTGCATGGTTGACGACACACCGTCTGCAGAAACAAAACGCATGCTCGGCCTGGAGAACAAAGGAGAGATTACGGCAAAAACAGGGCAAGGGTGTGATCGCTGTGAGCACACCGGATACCAGGGCAGGACAGGAATATATGAAATCTTGATCATCAATACTGAAATGGAACTGCTTTTGAAACGGCAAGCAACTGAGGCCGAGATAAAAGCACTGGCTGTTTCAAACGGCATGCAGTCCCTGTTTGACAGCGGAATGCAGAAAATTGGCATGGGCATTACAACCTGTGAAGAAATTCTTCGCATTTTAGGCCCCCAGCACCTGCACCAGTTCGCCTGTCCCAACTGCCGCAACCTGATGTCGGAACGATACAACTTCTGCCCCTATTGTACCCAAAGGCTCAAACGCCTGTGCCAGGGATGCGGACGGAATTTAAAGCCGGAGTGGAACGCCTGTCCGGACTGCGGCAGAAAAACAAGCCTTCCGGAAAATTCTCCCCCCGGCTAGAAATCCTTATTTTACGATAAACACAGGGCAGTCTGATTTATGCAATACCTGGTGGGCCACCGACCCCAGGAACAGGCCTTCAAAATCGGAAACCCCGCGGGATCCCATGACCACAAGATCCATTTTCTCAATCCTGACCACATTGGCAATGGTTGATCCGGGAAGCCCTTCTAAAATCCTGACTTCAAAATCCACTCCAGACTCCACCAGCATATCTTCATAGGGCTGAACCAATGTTTCAGAGGCCTTCATTATCTCGTTTATGGCCTGCTGGAAATAGGGTTCGGACAAGACCACCGGAAACCGATTGTGGCAGTGGAGCAGGATAAGCTTGGATCCGAACTTCTGTGCCAGTTCAATGGCACATTCGGTAGAATGACGGGAATGCTCCGATCCGTCAACCGGGTTTAAAATTTTCTCAAATTTCATCATGCCCCCTTTCAGATCCGAAATTGTTAGAAGAATCGGATCTTGGTTGTTTGAATGTTGAATTCAGAAGAAACCATGTGAGGAGAAAAAACTTCCACGCAATTTTAGCATTGCACGGGTTTATTATACCTCATTTTTCGGGATAAGGTGAATCTAAAGTTTTAAATTTTGCATTTTTTTCTTAAACCCCTTACCGCTACCAATTAAAAATCAAGGATGCGATCTTGTAAATTTCACCTTGGGGGCGTATACTTACGGCTGTTTTTTAATCAGGTAAATTTGCGCTTATGGATGTAAAATATATCAATCCGTTTATCTCGGCCTCCATGAATGTATTCTCCACTTTTGCAGGTGTTGAATCCAATCCAGGAGCTCCCACTGTGAGGGTCCGCCCACTCACGAATAAGGATGTTAACGGCTTCATCAGCCTTAACGGCCACGGGATCAACGGATACTTTATTATCAATTTTTCAGCCTCCTTTTTAAAGGAAATTCTGGCCGCCATATTTGACCATTCCCAGGCAACAAAGGAAGAACTCTATGACCTGGCAGGTGAGCTGACAAATATGATCACAGGCTCTGCCAAAGCTGAATTATCCAAAAAAGGATATTTCTTTGATGTAGCTGTTCCGAAAATCAGCCACACCACACCTGTAATTCCCGATGACCTGAAAAAAAATCCAATCATTGTGGTGCCCTTTGATACAAAGGCCGGAAAATTTCACATAGAAGCCTCCATCCAGAGAATAGAGGAGGATTTTCAACAGGATACCATGCCCGAAGTCAAAGCGCCTGAGGGGTATATCTCAGTGGATGCCTTTGCAAAAGAAACCCGGATGGACCCGATAAAAGTCAGACGGTTGTTGAAAACCGGATTTTTAAGCGGAAAAAAAATCTCCAGCAGTCAATGGCATATCCCCGAAGATGAACTGTTCAAAATCCAGGGATACCGTCCGCCCAAAACCCGTGCCATGAAAAAAATCCCCCAGAGTCTTATGGATGAAACCATCAGTGTCGCAGAGTTTTCCAAATTGTCCGGGCTTTCGTCTGCCAAAGTTAAAAGCTTTTTACGAACCGGGTTTCTCAAAGGAATTTTGGACGATACCCAAACCTGGCGTGTCAGAAAAGGCCAGGTTTCCAAATTTATAAAAACCGCCTGATTCCCCCTCCTCAGAGTTTTACCTTAACTATGTTACAGCACGATCCGATGCTCCAATCAATTGCATTTTTCATCTGAATTGAAAAAGTGTTTGACAAATTAATTCCTTTAAATATAGACTCTTAAAAATAGACTGAGCGCTCGATCAGTTTTTTGATTCTCCGAGCATGTTCCGCTGATTTGGCACCGTAAAGTAAGACTTAGAGCAATTGACAGAAAGAATTTCTAAATGGCAGAAACGACACGCAGGCTCTAAGTAACTTCAATCTGAAAGCATTTGGAGCAAATGCTATAACCCTTAATCACGAAGGAGGCTCAGGGTGGATTTTGACCTAACCAAAGAGCAGGAAATGATCCGCAAAGAAGTCAGAAAGTTTGCCACAAAAGAGATCGCCCCCATAGCAGGAGAGCTTGACGAAAAAGAAGAATTTTCAGAAGAGCTGACCCGAAAGATGGGAGAATTAGGTCTGTTCGGCATGTTTGTATCCGACGAGTATGAAGGCCAGGGAATGGATTATATATCCTATATTATTGC